>CAVOCL010000149.1:0-5465 GCA_963694185.1 Dehalococcoidia bacterium | reverse complement strand
AGGGGTGGTTCAGATCGCACTCGTATATTTCTATTCAACAGTTCATTCTTAAGGAACCCGTACTTTTGCCAGACCCGATCACACAACGACCCGATTTTGACGCTTACATGATGTCGATTGCAGTCGGCGTTCGGGCACGAGCCAACTGCCTGGGCAGTCATATTGGATCGGTATTGGCACGCGATAGTCACATTGTTGCTACCGGGTACAACGGCACTCCGCACAAGACCCCAAACTGCGACGAGGGTGGCTGCGGTAGATGTTCGAACCGTGACGACTACCCGGGCGGCACGGGGTACGACCTCTGCATCTGTGTCCATGCAGAACAGAACGCACTTCTTTCGGCGGCTCGTTTCGGCATTGCTGTCGAAGGCTCAATTCTTTATTCGACATGGCGACCCTGCTTCGGCTGTACTAAAGAAATGCTCCAGGCCGGCGTTTTGGGTGTGCGATATGGCGAGGATTGGGTGCCGAAGCCCGAACTCCGGGAAGAGTATGAACGCCTGCAAAGCTACTTTCCAGAGGGAGTTGTCATGGTCCCCCTGCCGGAAGGGGTTGACTCTCACCTCCCCGGTGAGCAAGTCTGAGCATGAAAATTACCAGCATCGAAACCATCGCTCTTCGAGACGACGCCGACGGAACCGTAACTTCATGGAACCCGTCGTTTTCTGAAAGCGATGGGGTGCCTGCTAGCACGGGCGGCTACGACATCACCCTTGTTCGGGTTCACACCGATTCTGGCCTTACCGGCATTGGACAGTGCGAAGCCCCCAGCCTAGTGATTGACGCAATAATTCGCGCGTCGCTCGGACTCGAAGTGTTGCTACTTGGCGAAGATCCAACGCAAGTTCAACGCCTGTGGCAAAAAATGTACAACTCGACCGGTGTATTCGGTCGTAGGGGAGTCGTAATTGGTGCGATTGGCGCGGTGGAAACTGCGTTGTGGGACATCGCCGGAAAAGCCGCTGGCAAGCCGATTCATGAGCTGATTTGGCGGTCGTTTGCTACTACTGCGAGCGATACTGAACCCCTTAAGCGAGTCACTCCCTACGCCACGGTATACCCGCCCGGTGGCAGCTTGGACGAGCTTGAAGAACGCCTGAACATCGCCATTTCACGTGGTGTAAAAGCAGTGAAAATCGAAGAATGGCCGGGTCAGTTCGGAAACGTTGATGTTGAAACCGATATCGCTGTGATCGAGAAGGCTCGCTCGGTGCTGGGTCCCAAGCGTGATCTGATGATCGATGTGCAGAATCGCTGGCGAGATGTCGGGCAGGCGCTTCGTACTATCGAGGAAATCGAACAGTTCAAACCGTTTTTCATCGAAGCACCGCTACCTGCCGACAATATCGAGGGCTACCGGAGACTCGCTGAGGCCACCAGCGTACGAATCGCTGTTGGAGACTGGGGTTTCAGCGGGCGTCACGAATTCGCCGATCTGTTGCGTCGCGGACGGCTCGACGTCGTTCAGCCGAGCGCTGTAAGAGCCGGTGGAATGCACGAAATCCTGAATATCGCTGAAGATGCCTACAGGTTCGGTGCGTTATGTATTCCGCACACCTGGTGCCACGTTGTGGGAGTTGCGGCCGAGCTGCATCTCGCTGCCATCACCCCGAATATGCCCTATTTCGAATTTCCTATAGCGTTTCCTGCAACCCCACTGGTAGAAAACCTGCTGCTGCCGAACTTCGTAATCGCTAATGATGGAACCATGGAAGTTCCAAACAGGCCCGGTCTTGGTTTCGAACTAAACGAAGACGTTATTTCAGAATTCCGGGTCGATCCCTACTAGCGTAGGCTGAATGTTCAGTGAACAACGATACTCATCATCAAAAACGATCTGACTCTAGGCCAGATAACTCTCAGCGAGCCACGGTATTCGAAAGTCGGCATGCACGATTAACGAAGATCACGTTCGTCGACGACGATCGCAGCTTTAAAGGTCGACTGAGGAAACACCTCAGGAATCCGCCTATGCGGACGATTTTTCTGCTGGTTATTTTGGCGATCGCAATTCCATCAGCAATCGTTTATCCGCATATTTCGACAGTCGCTAAAAGCAACTGGAGCGATGTGCAGCAGGCTAGAGAACGTCACTTCGTGAATGTGACAGCGGCGAGCTGGATATATCCCTTCCTTAGACGGCAAGCAGTGCGGATGCAGGAAGCCGATGTTCCAATCGAGTGGCGAGGAATTTCGTTCATAAACGGCCCGTGCTTGGCTGATCACATGGATCAGCTTCCGGTTGGCAAGTATGCCTACGCAATCGAAACTGCCTGTGGAAGTCTCCATGAAACTCAGATGAAGTACGCAGCCAATTGTGCGAACACGTCTACTTGCAACATTCCTGAAGAAGCCATTTTCGAGTTACAGATAGTTCTTGATCGCCTAAGAGTGGCATTTTCCGATGCCAATCTTGTTCAGCCAGCCGGGGATGATCAGGGTCAAATACGCAACTGAGCGGTGCTGGCAATTAACACTGAACTCGCCGTCTGAACGAATTATTGAGGCGTAGCATAAGTTGCGGGTTTGCACGGAAAATATTGATCGCCAATTTTAGGACGACCTCTGTCACACGGTCGATAAGCCGCGAAAAGGCACCCGCTTAAACATGGATCTTTCGTTCGATAAAAATCCATCGCGCTCTGCGCGATTCAAACGTGAACTTCGGAACCCGTCGTTACTGACAGTGTTCATTATCGGCACTATTGCGGCGGTTGTGATTCTGGCACCGTTTGCCCCAGGTTGGGTAAGTACCGCCCAGGGCAGCTTTAAGGCGATGGCGCAGGCGAAAGATCTGGGCAACGCGGGCAGGAGTTCGATCACCGTTATTATTCCCAGCCAGATAACTCCCTGGCTTTCGATTCAAGCCAGAACCATGATCAATGCCGAGGGCCCGCTCGAGTGGCGGGTTGTATCGTTTCGAAATGGCCCGTGCAACTCTGGCAACTTATCTCAGCTACCTGCCGGTAAATACACTTCCGCCATTGCGCAGGCATGCGTAGATCTCGATGACATTCAACAGCGGTATTCGGGAAAATGTTTCCTTGCGGGCGACTGCAATGTGCCAGAGGTTGCCAAGGATGAGATAAGACTTGCAATGGACACCGTGTGGGATGCTTTCTCAGACGCTGGGTTCGTACTGCCGTATACCGAAGAAGAGCAGCAGGTTTTCCCGTAACGAGCGCACTGCAATAGGCGTCTTGCTCATATAGACTGTGCCTCGAACTTAATTTAGGTTCACGTCGAAGCTGTTCGGCTTCGTTAGATCGTTATAGTCACGCCAGTTCAGGACAAGCACAGTATGAGTCTCCAGTACGACGAAGATAATTCCCTTTTAGCACGTATGCAGAGGGAGATTCGGAACCCCACGAAAAAGACGGTTCTCATTCTCGTCGTCGTTATCCTACTAGCAATTTCTCCGTTTGCGGCCGGCTGGGTTACTTCGACCCAGGACGGTTTTGAAGAAACATTCGCTGAGAGCGATCTAACAGTAGACAACGCCGGAGTCGCCGACCTTACTGATGAAGAGGTAGTGCCATGGTTAGTTTCGCAAGGCGAAACAATGTTCAATGCCACCGGCCCGCTCGAATGGAAGATCGGTAACTTCTTCTACGGCGTGTGTTCGGAAGATGGCATCTCAGAACTGGCGAATGTGTCGCTTCGAGATGGCGTTAGCGGTGCGTGCAGGTCACTTGGAGATATTCAAGGTAGGTACGCACGAGATTGCTTCTTAGCTGCCACGTGCGAAGTGAAGCAGTCTGCCAAGGACGAACTCACTGCGGTATTCGACTCGCTGTGGGCAACACACGCAGAAGCAGGCTACGTTCGACCGTAAATACGTTGAAGTAATTCGCTTTTTGTAATTCGTGATCGAAATATGAAATTTTGACCCGGTTGGTTCGTACTAACCGGGTCTTTTTATTGGCCAAACGGGTTATGTTCGAAAATTGACCCTTGAATATGACATGTCTTCCCCGGGCGACAGCGATCATGCTGCTTGCCTCCATGTCGTGTTCGTCTGCATCTGAAAAGCAGAAAACGAACGTGGCCGTTGAGGCGCATCATATACCGTGCAGGTGATTTGCCCTGTGAGAGATGATCCTGGCAACTCAAGCACACCATTTCGACACCCTATTGCCACCGTCTCGACACCATCAGTTAGCAAGTGGCCAACTGGAGCCTATGTTGCTGCTAGACTGCCCGAGGTTCCGTTATGTTGACTCCCAAAAAAGCGGCAAGCAAAAGGATTTTTCGTCCCTATGGACAGCACCCTCTCTCCCCACGGCCTGATTGGCGAGGCGTATCGGCCGCCAAAGATAGGAAGCAAGGGTGCTGTGGTTTCGAACCACACGATGTCGACGCAGGCCGGGATGCGAATACTTCACCGGGGCGGGAACGCTGTGGATGCGGCGATCGCCGTCGCTTTTGCTTTAGGTATGGCCGAGCCGCAGGGATCATCGATAGGCGGTGATGGGTTCTTGATGGTCCACATGGCCGCAAACGCCACGGTAGAGGTGGTGAATGGCACGGGAGCTGCGCCGCTGGCTGCAACGGCCGACAAGTATCTGGGTGGTATTCCTCGAACGGGCATACTTGGGACTTCGGTTCCGGGAATCGTCGATGCGCTTTTGAGTGCTCACGAAAAGTACGGCACTTTGTCGTTGGCGCAGTGTTTGGAACCTGCGATCGAGCTCTGTGAAGACGGAGTTCCTGTATCTGAGTTCCAATCTCGAATCGCTGCGCTATACCCAGTTCTTCGAAGCTCGTCTACGTCTGGTCCTGTGTTCGCACCGAACGGCAACTGGCTAAAGCCGGGTGAGTTTAGGAGAAATCCCGATTTAGCTCGAACTTACAGGCAGATCGCCGATCAGGGACGCGACGCTTTTTACGAAGGCGATATTGCACGTGATATCGCACGCTACTCGGAGGCCAACGATGGTCTGCTTTCGTACGAAGACCTGAAGCGGCATAAGGTCGAGTGGCAAGAGCCGATTTCGATCAACTATCGGGGGCGAACGGTTTACGAGGCTCCGCCAAACACGAGCGGCCACGTTTTGCTTCAGGAACTCGGCATGTACGAGCAGTTCGACCCGAACGAGTACGGCTACATGACGCCTGAATCAATTCAGCTGATGGTCGAGGCCAAGAAACTGGCGTTTGCCGATCGTGAGGCGTATTTGGCCGATCCTAATTTCGTTGATGTGCCAATGGACGGGTTGTTAAGCGCTGAGTATCTGGCAGAGCGGGCGAAGCTAATCGATATCGATCGTGCGACGTTAGATGTTGCCGAGGGCGATCCGTGGGCGCTTATGGATCGTTCGCCTGACGCCGCAATGAAGCATCGTATTGGTGGTCGAATTCACTCAGCAGGAAGCGACACGACGCACTTCTGTATTGTCGATCGCTGGGGCAATTCGGTTGGTGAGCTGCAGAGCATTCAGACGTCGTTTGGATCTTGCGTT
>CAVOCL010000148.1:0-5480 GCA_963694185.1 Dehalococcoidia bacterium | reverse complement strand
CCCTGGTTTTCGTGGATGAGTAGGCAGGATTCTCCGCAGGTCATGCTGCCTGAGTTCGACGAGTGGAAGGGGCAGTTGCTGGGGACGATCGATTCTGCGTTCAGCGAGTTCATTTACGGTGGCGTGGCCACCCGGATTCCGTTGTGGACAGTTGAGTGGGGCGGCGTCGTGAAAGACGGGGTTCCACCGTTGGAATTCGCGAACACAGTGCCGGGTGACGAAGTGGATTTTTTGAATCCGGACGAGCCGGTGTTCGGTGTGACGGTCAATGGTGAATCACGGGCGTATCCGCACCGGATTATGGGTTGGCACGAACTGGCGAATGATCGGCTTGGGGCGAGCTGATTACGTTTGTGTTCTGAACGCTTTGTGATTTGGGGGTCGTGTACGACTCCGAGCTGAACGGTCAGGACGTTACGTTTGGGACTTCTGGATTTCTGTATCAGAACAACAAGTTGATGTACGACCGGTCAACGAATTCGCTGTGGCATTCGTTGACCGGAGAGCCAGTTGTTGGCGAGCTTGCCGACTCAGGAATTGTTTTGAAGCGATATCCGGTGACGGTTACTTCGTGGTCGGAGTGGTTTGAGCAGCATCCTGAGACGACTGTGGTGGATATCGATACAGGGTTTAACCGTCGGTATCTGGATCCTGCTGAGCAGGGGTCGGCTTATTTCGAATATCGAGCTGCACCTACGGCTATGTTCCCAACTTTTGGAGTGGATGGCCGGGTGCCTGAGAAGGACAAGGTAGTTGAGATTGCATCGGATGGCGAGTCGATGGCGTTTCCGGTGGATGTGGTTGTGAGTGAGCGGGTGATTAACGCTGACGTTGGTGATACTAGCGTCGTTTTGATTGGGCATCCGCTTACGGGCGTTGTTGGTGTTTTTGAGCGTGGTGATGCGGTGTTTGTTTCGGGTTCGGAGCCTCGCGAGGTTGTCGATGGAAACGGTGTGGTGTGGATGGCTTCGGACGGTAGGTTGGTTTCTTCTGATGGTCGTGTGTTGGCGCGGGTTCCGGCTCGGGAGCTGTTCTGGTTTGCGTGGACCGCATTTTTTCCGGGGACGGGTGTTTATGGCGGAGGGTAGTGGGGTGGCTTAGGGCGATCGTTCGTTTCTCATGCCCATAGTTGGCTGACTCGTTATAAAGAATTCGAGTGATCGTGATTGCCACGTCGTTCGTTCCTCACTTCTCGCAATGACAGGTCATTCATCGACTGAAAATGCTGTGCGTGGTAGGCTCCCGGCGTGAGCTGTTATGGCCAGTGAGGAGTTCCGATATGCCGATTTACATGATTCAGGCACGATTCACTACGGAAGCCTGGGAGGCGCTCTATACGAGCGACACTGATCGCCGCGAGGTCATTTCGAAAATGCTAAGCGATGCCGGTGGGCGGTTGATTGACTACTACTTCAGCTTTGGCGATGCGGATGTGATTGTCATTACTGAAGCTCCCGACAACATTACGGCTGCTTCGGCGGTGATTGCGATCGCTAGGTCGGGTGCTGTTACTGACGTTCGTACTACGGTGTTGATGTCGTATGACGAGGGGATCAAGGCACTGCAGCATCCGGGAGCGATGGGGTATACGCCGCCTGAAGGCTAGGCTTGGCGTTTGCTCCGGGCGTCGTCGGACGACTTGGGCTCGTATGTCTGCGACACGGCTCTAACTCCCCCGGTCCGGGGGAGGACCGTTTGCTCCGAATATCCAGAATACGTGGGCGCGAAAACGGGGCGACTGATGTCGCCCCGTTTTGAATTGCTGCTTGCGAATAAAACCGCGGTTCGCCGCTTACTTGTTGGTTACGGTTACGCCGGAGAGTTTTTCTACGTAGCTGAGGATTGTGGAGTGGTCGTTGCTACCTTCGCCCCAACTGACTAGCGCTTTCATTACTTGCTGTAGATTGGCCGTGACCTGGAGCGGGAGATCCATGTCGTTGGCTGCTTTGACTGCGTTGTTGATGTCTTTGTAGTGCAGTTCGAGGCGGAAGCCGGGTGCGAAGTTGCGTTCGAACATCATTGGGCCCTTGGCGTTCATGACGTTTGATCCGGCGAGTCCGCCCTTGATGGCGTTGAATACCGTTTCGGGGTTTACGCCGGCCTTGGTTGCGAGAACGAGTGCTTCGGCGAGGCCGTGAATGTTTGCGCCAACGACGATCTGGTTGGCGAGCTTGGTGACGTTACCGGCACCGCTGTCGCCACAGAGTACTGCCGACTTGCCCATAACTTCAAAGAGTGGCTGTGCTCGCTCGAAGTCACCGGCTGTTCCGCCGACCATGATTGCGAGGTCGCCGGAGATTGCGAATGGCTCTCCACCGGAAACGGGAGCATCGATGAAATTGACGCCTTTTTCGGCACATGTGTCGTGGATTCGCTGTGACACGCCGGGCTCGATCGATGACATGTCGACGATCAGGGCGCCGGCTGAAGCGCCTTCAAGCAGACCGTTTTCACCGAGAACTACTGCCTCGGAATCGGGTGAGTCGGGGACCATCATTACGATGATGTCGGACTTGGATGCGACGTCGGCTGCCGAGGTGCCAGCGGTGGCGCCTTCAGCAACTACTTCATCGACTGCTGCCGATGATCGGTTGTAGACGGTTACGTCGTAGCCTGCCTTGACCAGATTTTTGGCCATGGGCTTGCCCATGATTCCGAGTCCTACGAATCCGATTCGTTCTGCCATTTTTGTGATTTCCTTCGTTATTTGCTGATGTTGTTAGCGAGGTGTGGTTGTTGCGTTCAGTAAAAATATTTAGACGTGCCAGTATAAGGCTGATATTGGATGGAGGATGCTGAGGATACGAGATCGTCGGCCAGCGCTAGGCAATTTACCCCGAACTCAGGTTGGTGAAGAGTGACACGACGATGTTGGGTTAGTCGAGGAGTTCGTGAGTACTGCCGATTTTAGATCCTGAAAGTGAATTCAGGATGATAGTTTGTGCGTACTCGTTGGTGAGAATGTCTGACGTTGATTCGTCTAGAAATCCCTCCCTCACCCCAATTCTCGTTTTGCTCCGGGCGTCGTCGGACGACTTGGTCGCTCGCTGCAATCTCCCCCTCTAACTCCCCCGGTCCGGGGGAGGACCGTTGTCCGAGACAGAGTGCGGAAGCAGGCCGGACTAGGCGAACGCCTAGTCGTCTTCTTTCCAGAAGCGTTCTTCTATGAAGAAGTAGTCGGTTGGCTCCATGCGTTCCCCGACGTCTTCGATCATCTGCGGGTGACCACAGGCGTAGACGCAGGTTTCTTTGGGGTCGACTCCGAGCTTTTCGAGATAGTCCTCAACAAGAAGGTTGATTCGACCTTTGGCGCCGGTCCACTTTGAGTTTCGCTCTTCGGTGGGGCGTGAAACTGAAGGGTAGAAGTGAATGAAATCGTGCTTGGCGGCAAGTTCATTCAGTTCTTCATCGTAGCCGAATTCATCGTCGTAGCTTGCGCCTTCGAGAACGTGGAACGTGTAGTCCTCACGGGCAACGCCTTCTGCTGGTTCCGGCCATGTTGGGTCGTTCAAGAACTTGCGGAGCATTGAGATATAAGGAACGACGCCGGTTACGGTGCCAACGAAGATGTGGTGCTTGTACTGCGGCTGGAGCACGAAAATGCCCTTGGCTCGCGGTCGCAGAGTCATTTCTGCTCCGACTTGCTGGTGATCCAGAAGTGGGGTCAGGTGACCGCCGTGTTCAACGGGAACGACCTCGATGAAGAGTTCGATGTGTTCTTCGTCGGGTGAAGACGAAATTGAGTACGGTCGCTCGATGCCGTCGACACCGATAGTGCAGTACTGGCCTGGCTTGAAAACATATTCCTGAGCTGGCTTGATCCAGAATTTAATTAGATCTTCAGTTAGCTCTTCACGCTTGACTAATTCACATGTTGTGAACCGTCCTCGAATCGTTGGGCGTACCGCGTCTGCCATTATTTACTCCGTACACTTGTCGAATTAACGCCACTCAGAATAGCGTACGCGCGAGCTGTTCGACGGTGTGATGTGGGGGGTATTTTTATGAGCGTTTGGTGAATTCCATCTGTTAGTGCGTTAATACCAAGTGGCGCAGGTAGTGGCGGTGTTAGAATTTGCGTGCAATTTCAGCGGCGCAATACGGCCGATAAATGAACGAAAATCTCATGTGAATCTTTCTGACGATGCAACAGTTTTATCGCATCGTTAGCTGTACAAGCTGGAGCGAGTAAATAATGGCAGAACGAACACCGGGCGTTGCATACAGCATCACTGTTCGGTCCGAGTATCCGAACAAGCCTGGAATGTTGGGCAAAATTACTTCCGCAATTGGTGAAGCTGGGGGTAGTGCTCAGGGTGTCGACGTGGTGCAGACTTCGAAGGGCGAAATGGTTCGCGACTTCACGGTAAATACCGCTGGTCACGAACATGCCATTGAAGTTGTAGACGCTATCAAGGCGGTTGAGGACGTAAAGGTTCGCAGCGTTTCCGATCAGACCTTCCTGCTGCACGTTGGTGGCAAGATCGAAATGCGTTCGCGTGTAGCTGTCACGACTCGTGACGATATGTCGAAGGCGTATACCCCGGGCGTGGGGCGTGTTTGCATGGCGATTCACGAAGATCCGAACGCCGTTTGGGCGCTCACAGGCAAGGGCCACACGGTTGCCGTTGTTTCCGATGGATCGGCAGTGCTGGGTCTTGGCGATATCGGTGCTGCAGCCTCACTTCCGGTTATGGAAGGCAAGGCGTTATTGTTCAAGGAGTTCGGTGGGGTCGATGCATGGCCAATTGTTCTCGATACCAACGACACAGAAGAGATCATCAGTATTGTGAAGGCGCTGGCTCCAGGATTCGGTGGGATCAACCTGGAAGATATTAGTGCACCTCGTTGTTTCGAGATTGAAGATCGACTGCGAGCCGAACTCGATATTCCAGTTTTCCACGACGACCAGCACGGTACTGCTGTGGTTGTGTTGGCCGGTTTGATCAACGCTTTGAAGATTGTTGATAAGCGTCCCGAAAATTTGAAAGTTGTTGTGGCCGGAGTTGGAGCCGCGGGTACTGCCTGTACCAAGATTCTTCAGAGCTACGGTGTGCGCAACATAATTGGGTATGACCGTCAGGGTGCGCTGGATCGTGGCCGTGACTACGGCGATAACACGATGAAGCAGTGGTTTGCCGACAACACGAACGCCGATAACGTGACCGGAACGCTCGGTGAAGGTTTGGTTGGAGCCGACATGCTGTTGGGTCTGGCGGGACCGGGTCTGGTGACTCGTGAACAGCTTGAGAAGATGAATTCGGACGCTATCGTATTCGCCCTTTCAAACCCTGATCCCGAGATTTGGCCGGAAGAAGTTCCCGACAATGTTCGAGTAATGGCAACAGGCCGTACGGACTATCCGAACCAGGTGAACAATTCGCTTTGCTTCCCCGGATTATTCAGGGGCGTGCTTGACGTGCGAGCTTCGACGATCAACGACGAAATGAAGGTTGCCGCAGCAAAGGCCATCGCAGGAG
>CAVOCL010000147.1:0-5489 GCA_963694185.1 Dehalococcoidia bacterium | reverse complement strand
GCCTAACAGCAAGTCCGTGAAAACAAGCACGATAGCGAATAGAGCGAACACAAGCGTGGTTGGCGACAACGGTGACACTAAAACCGGAAACACAATCAGGGTTACGGCGAATACTCGAAGTTTCCAAGCATTGCTACGAAAACCCAGGCTGCAACGCCATTCCGATCGAGCGAGCTCAATAGTCATAGATGCCAGAAGCATTGTTATTAGGACTATCGGTAGAGCAGATGTTGAACTATCCCTTCCATGCGGCACGAAAAAATAAACTCGATAAATCATCCACAAGACGTAGGCGACCGCGAGCAGTCCGATCCCGCCCGAGATCACTCGCACCGCTTTTGTGGCCAACGTTTGCTTGAGTAGTGGCATCACAGGTTCAATCGTGACTCGGATGTATTCGCTGACCTGAAGAACGGTATCGCCGACCTTGCTAGTTTTCGAGAACCTGCGCCTCGGTGCGCTTAGATACTGCCAGCAGAAACTGCAGCACAAGCGCGAACAAGAAAAAGATCAGCGTAGTTGGATATACGGGTGATATTAAGACCGAGAAGATCATCATGAATCCAGTGTAGATCCGCAACTTCCAAGTGCTCGTTTGGCGACCATAGCTGCTTAGCCAGACCGAACGAGACATTAAAACCGTTGAGGCTGCAAGTACAACCATCCCCGACATAAACAGAATGCCGCTCAGTGAATAATTAGCGTCGTTCCGAGCGTACTCTCTCGGACTTATGACATAAACCGCGTACAGAAACCACGATACGTAGATGATTGCGAACAGCCCGATCACAGAAGCAGCCGTCAATACGAGCCACGTACGAAGAGGTAATTTACTAGTCATCATGCTGGAGTCGCCTTTCCCGCGCAAAGCCGAGTAGCTTCCTGCATATTACCCGTTAGTGAAAGTTTTCACAATAGGCTTTTCACGAGTACCATAACCATTGTCATTCTGAGCTTGGCGTCCATGAGGCAAGACTCTGACGCAGGACGTTGTAGGGCGCCGATAAATGAAATCGACGTCCTCAAACAATCGCTCACAAAACGTGCCACTGGCTCTAAGGCGTCAGCTTTTCGATCTCATGCAAAAGCTCACCAGAAGCCGGGATCGAGTCGGTGTAGACGTTCGACCAGCGGATCATGCCTTCGCCATCGATGATGAACACCGAACGCTTCGCACCACCACGCTCATCGTTGAACACATCGAACGCCTTCGTAACCTCGCCATGCGGCCAGAAGTCAGAAGCCACCGGAAACGGCACCTGACCCTCTTCGCCGCTATCGTCATCACCCATGCTCGCAACCCACGCCTTTTGAACTGGCAGAGCGTTGCAGCTGATCTCGATGATCTCGGTGTTCAAAGCCTGAAACTTATCGTAATTTGCGCGGAACCCGCGCACCTGGTTCAGTCAGCCACCGGTGAAGCTGGCCGGATGAAATCCGATAACGACCGTTTTGCCTCGAAGATCGGAAAGCTTAACTTCGCCCAGGTGAGATTGAAGGGTGAAATCGGGGGCCTGAGTGCCAGGTTGAAGTGCCATGTGTGCTTTCTGCTCCGTACTTGCGTCGTTGTGTTTCTATTTGGGCCAAGAGGTTTTGCGATTCGCAATCGCTACTCCCGATTCCAGTTCCAGATATGCATCGCGTTTTCGCCTAGATACTTTGCGCGCTCTTCTGCGGTCAGCCAATCAAAGCCTTCGTTGACGAGTTTTAGTTCGTCTTCGAGCGACAGCCAACCGTGATCAACCCGGTGATAGCCGGGATACCCAGTGCCCCACATCACACGGTCGATCCCAAACGCGTCGATAGCCATCTTGATCACATCGTGCATATCAGCGAACGGGTACTCAGCGCTCTCGGAACGATTGTGAATGTCCGAAATCTTCATCAGAACATTCTCGCGCTTGGCCAAAGCCAAAACCAACCCGTAATCCTCCCAATCGGGAGCCATGCTCGGCTCGGGGTACATCATGTGGTCGATCAGCCAAGTTATGCCCGGGTACTTAGTTGCGACGTAGTCGAGTTGGTGGGCGTGCTCAGTTCGATTGTGGATCTGAACAATGCCTTCACGCTGCTCGATAGCCCTGAACATGGCGTCATTTTCAGGACGCTTCAGAATGTCGACTTCCGAGTAGTACTGCGGATGAAATCGGAATCCCTGCATCTCACGCTCGTCCATCCAGTAGACAGCCTGCGCGGCGTTTCGATCGTCCATAGGATCGACAAGACCCATCGATACAAATCTATCCGGGTATTTGATCCCAGCGGCAGCCACGTACTCGTTGTCCCACGTCGAAAACGACGTCTGCACCAGCACGGTCTTATCGACGCCATTCGCGTCCATATCCGCTAACTGAAGCTCGGCGTTACCGTGGGCAGTTGGCTTAGAAGTGAAGTTGGGCGCACTCGGACCGATCGGCGCAATCGGCGGCATCTCCCAAATATGAACGTGGGTATCGACAATCATTCGGTGTGCAAATCTTTCTGCTGAACTTCACTTGATTACAAGACGAGCGGTCGGATTGTAACGTTGCTGGCTCACAATCCAATACTTTAAGAGAATCTTTACAAGTGGTTCTCGAAATATCATGCAAGCATCGTGTTCGAATAACTACACTGCAAGCGCATTTCATCGCCACACATTGTTACGGAGATTGCTTGATGAGCCGCTCGCTAGTGATTTTGTTCGCCCTACTCCTGATCGCCGGCTTAACCATTACAGCCTGTGGTGACGATACTGGTGGTTCCGATTCGACCGCCCCAGCGTCCCCGTTCGAGCAAGTCCTCTCGCACATTCCCGACACACCATAATCGCGAACAGCTACAAAAATCTACGACGTGGCGAAAATACGTGCG
This sequence comes from Dehalococcoidia bacterium, assembly GCA_963694185.1. GTDB lineage: Bacteria > Chloroflexota > Dehalococcoidia > Lucifugimonadales > Lucifugimonadaceae > Lucifugimonas. Next base: position 2,636 of record CAVOCL010000147.1, on the reverse strand, counting down.
GAACTCGGAATTGAATCACTAGGCAGCGACGCGACATTTGAGGAAGTCAGCCAGAACATCATGGATGTAATGTCCGATGCGAGAAAGATGGCCGGAATAAATTTCAGGACCTCGATTGGCGGCGATGGATTCGAAGAATGGTTGTCTGGATTCAATGCAATCGCATATGAAGCTACAGAGACAACCGCTGGTTCGCTTGGATTCGACATCCGGAACGTCGACCAGTTCGCCATCTTCGGTGACCGCATGTTCGGGGGCGAGGTTTTACTTGGAAAGTTCGACCCTGAGGTCACGAAAGCGGCCTTCGACCATTTCGGTCGAGGCGGACGAATACTAGTCATGGACGGAATGGCGGCCCGAACGCTGTCTCACGATCCCATGCAGCAGATCATCGATGCTTCGACAGATGTTCAGCCGAGCCTGGCAGACGATCCGAACTACATTATGGCGGCAAATCTCCTCACAAAATTCGGAACCGCGGGCGCCCTGTTCAGTGGCGACTCAGAAAACGTCGAACAGGCAATAGCTCGGCTTGAAGATATGTGGGGCGACGGACTGGCTACTCTTGCTACCGCTGATGAAGTTCGAGACCAGTTTGCACAAGCCCACCTGATAGAAGCCTACGAAGTAGCAGCGCTCGGCACCGCATTTCCAGCCGGCGAAGGCGAATCGCCAAACACCTACACCGTTTTGATCTACACAAGTGAAGATGCCGCCACTAAAAACGCCGCGCAACTGAAGCTGCGGATCGATGAAGATGACAATCTAATCGGATTCAATCATCCCCAAGCCCGCCAATCCGAAGTGCCAGCGCGCTGGTCCGAACAATTCACCAGCTACGAAGTGTGGCCCGAAGGTAACGCCCTCATTCTGCGTGTCACCTCCGATCGATTCGGCGACAACGTTGTAATGCAACTGCTACCAAGCAGTGGAGATCCGTTCATCCACCGCCTGCTGGTCACTGAGTAGGCTGCGGACTCGGATGAACCTGGCCGTTACGCACACAGCCTCAACTTGCGTCCGGACCCCACCGCGTTCTAACTCCCATCAAAATCAGTATCAGCAGCAATACGCCAGCGATTATGCCGTATTCAGCTTTAAATCCTGAAGACCCTCCAGGAGAACCCGGGCTATTTACAGGTTGAGCAATCATGATCTCAGCGCCATCGGCATCGAATTGCATCAGATTCGCCACCGGGATGGGATCGTAGCGCTGTAGCCCAAGATCCGACGCCATAGCATCCATGTGGGTGCTGCTCGTGCCGGAACATGCAGAGAACGCCCAACCATCTTCAATACTGTTCACCGAAAAGCCCTGTCGGGTCGGGCCAACTCCCCACGTGTTGCACAGATATTTTGGGACCGTAAGCTGCTCTGGTAATGCGACTCCAAACGAGCGCATGACCATGTAAACCAGCGCACCATCTTTTTCGCCAACCTGATAGGCGACGACACCTTGCCGATTCTGTTCAAGTACCATTTGGGCAGCATCGGGAATGCACGAACACGCCAGAGTACGGGATCCGGTCGAAAGCTACACTCCCGGAACCAATATCACCGCAACAAGCACAACTCGTACGATCAATGACGTGAACATCGCTGAATTATGCCTGAGTTCGGTAAGAGGGTGCGATGGATCTAGTCGATCACGAGCCGGGGCCTGTCGTTGTACCGCGATAAACGTGATTGCCACCCATTCGATCTAACTCGGGGCAAGCTCTTCACAATGGCAGAAGTTCGCCCGAACTACTCTTCAGGCGTCCAGCGCAGTACCGGCTTGCGAGCTGCCTTTGCTTCGTCCAGTCGTGTAACCGGCAGATCGTGCGGCGCTTCGAGAATCAACTCAGGTGAGGCGTCGATTTCGTCGTCGATCTGCCTCAGCACCGCGATGAAATGATCGAGCGTCTCTTTCGATTCCGACTCGGTCGGCTCGACCATCAACGCCTCGTCGACGATCATCGGAAAGTACATCGTTGGCGCGTGAATACCGAAGTCCAACAAACGTTTAGCGATGTCGAGTCCAGCGACGCCACGCTTCTTCTGCCTCGAAGCCGAAAGCACCGTTTCGTGCATGCAATATCGGTCGGCAGCCAGATCGTATTTGTCCTTCAACTTCGCCTGGATGTAGTTGGCGCTGATAACAGCGTTTTCTGAAACCGACTGCAATCCTTCGAGCCCCAAAGCCTTGATATAGGCATAGGCACGAGCTGCGATTGAGAACGATCCATGGAAACCGTTGATCGCACCGATCGACTCTGCAGGAGTCGCTAGCACGTAGCCATCATCAGTAAGTTCAGCGACCGGTTTCGGCAGGAACTGCGCCAGCTCGTCGGTGACCATTACAGGACCCGATCCCGGACCTCCACCACCATGCGGAGTCGAGAACGTTTTGTGCAGATTCGAGTGGCAGATATCGACGCCCAGATCGCCAAGTTTTACCAAACCAAGCAGTGCGTTCAAATTAGCGCCGTCGGCGTAAACCAGTCCGCCAGCATCATGGATGATCTTCGTGATTTCGAGAATATTCGGCTCGAACAGACCCAAAGTACTCGGGATCGTCAGCATAAATACAGCGGTTCGACCGTCGGCGAGCTCTCGCAAATTATCAACATCAACGTTGCCCTGATCGTCAGAAC
>CAVOCL010000146.1:0-5514 GCA_963694185.1 Dehalococcoidia bacterium | reverse complement strand
ATCGAGAATTAACTCGTTCTTAGGAACATCCGATGAATCTACGATAGTCGCTGGTGCCGATTCGCTGAACTCTGGGGCCGTAACCACATCGGCGGGAACTACGACATAGGCGCCTCGGGAATTTAGAAGCGATTTAGCTGCTTCGGCATCTTCGTCGGTTACTTCCGCTGCCCCACCTGATTTGCCTTGTGCGACGTAGAAAGCCGCAACCATTCCACCGCCTACGAGAATGGTGTCGACCTTCTCGGCTAGATTGCGCAATACCTGAATTTTGTCGGATACTTTCGCACCGCCGACAATGGCCACGGTTGCACCCTGAGAACCGTCTAGCGATTTGCCGAGCATCTCGAGTTCGCGCTCCATAAGTAATCCAGCGTATGCCGGTAGATGAGCGGCTACACCGGCGGTTGAGGCGTGGGCGCGATGAGCAGCGCCGAACGCATCGTTCACGTATAAGTCCGCCAACGAAGCCAGATGCTTTGAGAAATCGGTGTCGTTAGATTCTTCTCCTGGATCGAATCTTAGATTCTCCAGCAGAGCGAATTCGCCAGCACCCAATTGCGAACAAATTTGGGCAGGGCCAACGCCGTTAGGTCCGCCGGCGTCCAAAACTGGAACACCAAGTAGCTCCGAAAGACGTTCACGTACCACCGAAAGTCGCATTTCCTCGACTATCTGACCCTTAGGTCGACCAAAGTGCGAGCAAACAAGAATCTTCGCCCCGCCCTCTTTAAGCAGGTTCAGCGTAGGCAGCGCTGCACGAATTCGCGAATCATCGCTTATATCTCCATTACGGGTTGGAACGTTGAAATCAACCCTGACTAGTGCAGTTTTGCCGTTTACGTCCACGCCACGAATCGATCGTTTGTTCATTTCGAATGAGCTTCTTTAGTTGGAGCCGATGATTAGTCGCGCGCTCTCAGAGAGAGAGGACTGGTGTTCAGCAGAGAACGAGGTCGATTCCAACGCTGTAATCGCTTCAGTGATCAGGCCTTCAACCTGAGCTTCGGCGAATAACTTGCTCTCGGTCTCGCTAAAAATGGAAGTAACTTCATCGAGATCCGCTGGGTCGAGTACTCGCTTCATGAATATCTCGCCAAGCCGTCGCCGTGTTTTCGGCGTGCCCTGCTCGATCGCGTGGGCTGTTGCCAAAGATTTCTTCTTCGACTGCAACCTGCCCCGCTGAACCTCATTTCGCTCAGTACCGGGATCCGGCCAGAGTGCTTTGAGATCGATGTTGAGGCTTTGTGCTGTGCCAACGCTACTTCCAAATTTGTAGAGCGCATCCAGTACCGAGTCGTCTGCTCTTGAAGCGATACCACCAAGTCTGGCAGCAACCCCAAAAAGTGCACCGTGCTTACGAGCAACAGTCACTATTTCAGAGACGCTCACAGCTGCTCGTTCCTGATACGAAATATCGAGATATTCGCCTTCGCAAACCTCCAGCGTCGCCTTGTCGAGTGATTCGAGAGCCAGCGATATGCTCCGGGGATCGGCTGCAGGCCCGGTGGCGTTCCTCTGATCGAATATCGACATGCGCGCCATTGCGTGGATTCCATCGCCGGTGTTGATCGCCTGAGCCGGACCCCACGACCACCAGATGGTTGGCCGATTATTACGTTCGGTGTTGGCGTTCTGCACGTCTTCGTGCACGAGGAGGAAGTTGTACAACAGCTCGACTGCCACAGCGTAAGGCATTGACGATTCGTTATCGCCGCCAACGGCCTTTGATACCGCAAGTACCAGATGCCCATGCGAACGATCCTGCATCACCACAGGTTCCGGTTCACCTTGGGGGTCAACCCAACCGAGGTGATACGCCATCATCTTGTAAAGCGGTAATTCGCGCGCATCGACGAACTTTTTTAACGCTGATTCGAACTGGTCTGAATCGTCAGCTGTGAGTCCGGGGAGTATTCCCGTGAATAACAATCAAGTTCTCCGATGGCTGGCCCGACAATCTGTAACTGAGCGGGCGCGAGTAATTTTCGAGCGCAAATAAGGGTAACTGAGAGATGCTAGGTGACAACGATGTCGCCAACGGTGTTCCGAATGGATTCAAGGCTAATTGCACCCAGTCGAAGCACGTTAATCTTGTTGTATTCGTACGAAACGACCGTGCTGGGCGCTGTGCTATCGCCACATGGTGCGTCGATACAGCCGGTAATTTGATCGCCGAACACTTGCTCAACAACCGCGGCTTCCTTGATCGGATCTCGACCAGTCAGATTGCAGCTTGTTCCGGTTAGCGGCGTACCCGCAAGATCTATTAGATTTCTTGCAATATCGTGATTCGGAATCCGTAAACCAACTGTTCCGGTGCCCGCGGTAACCACCGCTGGAACTATATTTGCGGCTTGCAGCACGATGGTAAGCGCACCGGGCCAAAAATTTTCAGCCAAACGTTGCAGCAAGTCAGGGAATTCACTGATGAGTTTGTCAGCCATGGTTATCTGACTGATAAGCAATGGCACCGGTGCTCCAGGGTTTCGGCCTTTCGTGAGAAAAACGTTCTCGACCGCACTTGAGTCCAAACCGTTGGCGCCCAACGCAAAATACGTGTCCGTTGGAAACGCTATTAGCTCGCCATTGTTGATGGCCACAGCTGCGTCGCCTAGTCCTGTTGCGTCGGGTGAAAGTAACATCGAATAATGTTAGCGATCTGAACTCCGATAATCCGGGTCAATATCAGTTTGAATTTTTCCAAAAAAACCGTGACTAGATCGCCGGGGAGAGGTAGATTTATTAATCGGGCTTAACGGACGCGATCAAACGTTTCAATATTGAAGCGCAAAGGGTGTCCCAATAGGCATTTCGCTAGCCTGAATTGTCACAACAACCCGGGGATTCACGGTATGACCCAAAACCCAACAGATGATTCGTCCAGCCGAGTATCTACTTCAGACGATATTGAAGTTGGAACCTATCTAGAAATCGCCCAGGCTGATCGTCCTGCAGGTGGAAATCCGCCTATCGATGAGCGGATGAAAACCATCGTCATTATCGACTTCGGTTCCCAGTATTCACGACTCATCGCCCGCCGAGTTAGAGAATCCAACACTTACTGCGAAATCATTGCGCATGATGCCGATAGCAAGATTCTTACCGATCAGGACGTTATCGGCGTAATCCTTTCCGGTGGCCCAAACAGCGTTTACGAAGACGGAGCGCCAATGGCCCCGACGTGGGTTTTCGATGCCGGCGTGCCGATTCTTGGCATTTGCTACGGAATGCAGCTGCTCGCCCACCAGCTCGGTGGCAAAGTAGAACCCGGTACCGAACGTGAATACGGCCACGCTGTTGTTCACAAAGATGGCCCAGACAATATTCTGTTTGAAGGCCTCGACACGGAAGTTCCCGTTTGGATGAGCCACGGCGACCGGATTGAAGTGCTACCGCCCGGGTTCAAGTCGATGGCATATACCGAAAACTCCCCTCTCGCCGTTATGGGCAACGAAGAAGGAACTTACTTCGGAATTCAGTTCCACCCGGAAGTTGTTCACACTCCACAGGGCGCAGAAATTCTCAAAAACTTCGTATTCGGAGTTTGCAAAGCCGAAGGTGATTGGACCCCTGCCAATTTCGTTACGGACGCTATTGATCGGATCAAAACACGGGTCGGTGATGGCAAGGTCATTTGCGCACTGTCAGGTGGGGTCGATTCAATGGTTGTTGCCGCACTGATTCACAGGGCCATCGGTGATCAGCTCACATGCATATTTGTCGACAACGGCTTGATGCGAAAAGGCGAGGCAGACCGTGTTCAAAATGTGTTTGCCAAACAACTCGGTGTAAAACTGATATTTGTTGACGCTACGGATCGATTCTTGAGCGTACTCGAGGGCGTTACCGATCCAGAGGTAAAGCGGAAATCCATTGGTGGCGAGTTCATCAAGATTTTCGAAGAGGTTGCCGATGAAATTGGCGAGGTCGACTATCTGGCGCAGGGCACTTTGTACCCAGACGTGATCGAAAGCACGAGTGCCGACTCGACTGCTTCGCACAAGATCAAGACTCACCACAACGTTGGTGGCCTGCCTGAGCACATGGATCTAAAGCTGGTTGAGCCGCTTCGGTACATGTTCAAAGACGAGGTTCGTAAGGCTGGTGCGGAACTTGGGTTGACCGCTCAGAGCGTAAATCGCCAGCCGTTCCCTGGACCTGGACTGGCAATTCGGATCATGGGCGATGTCACGCATGAAAAGCTTGAGATTCTTCGAGAAGTCGATTGGGTCGTGATCGACGAGATCAAGAACGACGGGCTTTACGACAAGTTGTGGCAGTCGTTTGCTGTTCTCACGAACACCAGAACCGTGGGCGTAATGGGTGATCAGCGAACGTACCAGTATGTTGTTGCGATTCGAGCCGTTACAAGTGACGACGCGATGACGGCCGACTGGGCTCGACTTCCATACGACACACTTGCAAGAATCTCGAATCGAATCGTGAATGAGGTTGATGAGGTGAACCGGGTGGTTCTCGACATCACAAGCAAGCCACCTGGCACTATCGAGTGGGAATAAATTCGTTTGCTCTGGTGTGAATCATGTTTCGAATGAGTGAGGTTTAGTTGAAAGTTCTGCTTATCGGATCCGGTGGTCGCGAGCACGCAATGGCGTGGAAGTTGGCGCAGAGCCCGCTGATATCCGAACTCATCATCGCTCCGGGCAATGCAGGTACAGCTGAGCTTGGCGAGAACGTGAATGTCGGCGTCGACGATCACGATGGGCTGCTTGCACTAGCCGCCGAACATGAAATCGATCTCGCTGTAGTCGCCCCTGATCAGCCAATCGTTGATGGCCTGTGCGACAAATTCGCTGCTGCCGGAATCAAAGTGTTCGGGCCTTCCGCGGCTGCCGCACGTATAGAAGGCTCAAAAATCTGGTCTGATGACCTGATGACGAAGTACGGAATCCCTACTGCTGAATCAGAAGCATTCAGGAATTCCGGGTCGGCAATGGAATATGCTCGCACGAAGCCCGAGGGATCGCTTGTTGTGAAAGCCGATGGGCTGGCTGCCGGCAAAGGCGTGATACTTCCCGATACGTACGAAGACCTCGATTCGGCGATCGTAGGCATGATCGATCATGCTGCATTCGGAGAATCTTCTTCAAGGATTCTGCTTGCCGAACGTATGTCGGGTCCCGAAGTCAGCGTGTTTGCCTTTCTCGATGGTGAACACGTATCCGCCGAGGTCGCTTCGTGTGATTACAAGCGGATCGGTGAAGGCGATGTTGGCCTGAACACCGGCGGCATGGGGGCGTATGGCCCGCCCGAGTTTTGGACCGATGAGTTAGCCGCTCAGGTTCGCAAGGAAATTCTCGAACCTGCCGCAAAGGCACTGGTTGCCGAAAATAGTTCCTTCTCAGGTGTTTTATATGCAGGTTTGATGATCACGGAATCAGGACCCAAAGTGATCGAGTTCAACTGCCGATTCGGTGATCCAGAAACCCAGATACTGATGCCGATGTTGGAATCAGATCTGGTAGAAATTTGTCTTGCGATCGCTGAAAA
>CAVOCL010000145.1:0-5519 GCA_963694185.1 Dehalococcoidia bacterium | reverse complement strand
TATCCCGACGCCATCTCCACGTTCGATGTAATCGACGCCCCGTAGTAGCGGAGCATCAACGAGCACGCCTTTGGTCACAATCCCGCCAGATGCAGCCATCACGTCGAACTCAGTTGCCCCTTCAGCCGTCGATACCACGCTCGAGGGACGCCCGTTGTACGTTTGGCCATCCCAGAAGAAGTGAGCCAGACTGTCAATGTGGGTCACCGTGTGACCGTGAAAGATCATGCCAAAGTAGTCCATTGCAACTTGTCGATCACCAGTTTCGCCCTTTCGGTACGTATCGCCAGCAGAAACCATGAAGTGCTGCGGAGGACGGGGCACGTCGACTGATCCGGTGAACTCAACCGGCTGCGCGCAGCTCACCGTTATGCCTTCTGAAACCAAACTGAGCGCCTGGAGTGTTTTTTCGGGCGAAAGATGGTTCAGTGTGCCTTTCTGATCGTCTTTTCTCCAGCGCCCCCAGTTATTAAGATCAGATTGCATCCAGTTCAGCAGATCATCCTGAGAAGGCCATACAACGGTCATTTATCCAACACTCCTGTGCGATTACAAAGATTGGCGTCAATATAAAGATCGCCGAAGCTTATAGGAATGATCAATAACGCGGTTTGGAATGGTAAAATTCGCCCGCCATAAAGCCGAAAGTGAACCACTGATAAGCCAGTTCATTTACCACTGTTCAGTACAGTCGATCTAACTGGATAGGCATTATCACAGGCACTATACGAAGTAAGAAAGTTCAAAAATTGAGATCTGAGATTGCAGTCAGGATGAACGGTATCTACGTGATAGTCGATCCCGAACACACCAACGGGCGTGACGTAATAGATGTTGCTCGTGAGACCTACGAGGCTGGTGCTGCAGTAGTTCAACTACGTGATAAGCGATCAGGCAAGAGGGCGATTCGAGAGACGGCTGAACAGATTCAGCAAATCGCCCACGAAAACGGCAAGCTGTTCATCGTGAACGATCACGCCGACATCGCCCGCATCATCGGATCAGACGGCCTGCACGTCGGCCAGAAGGATCTTTCAGTTGAGAATTGCCGAATCGTTCTTGATGATCGGCAAATTATCGGCACATCCAACGCTCTTCTTAGCGAAGCTGAAGAATCGGAACATATCGGAGCCGACTATCTGGCAGTTGGAGCAATTTTCCCGACCAGCACGAAAACAGACACGCACCCAGCTGGTCTCGAGACGCTTAGAGCCGTAAGTAGCGCCATTTCGACAACGATTGTGGCTATAGGCGGGATTAATGCGTCGAACCTGGCCTCAGTGGTCGAAGCAGGGGCGAATTCGATCTGCGTGGCATCTGCAATAACCAAATCAGACGATGTTTCTACTGCGACCGCGGGACTCGTTGAGCTGTACGAACAAGCAAGCTCCATGTAGCAAGCATCCGGCACACATCGTCATCGCACCGTGCGGTGTATCTGGTAGTTCCCCTATCCCGTAACAGGTCATCTTGTAAGAGTGTGACTGGACCCATGCGGGTCTTGGTGCTGGCACGCACACGATAGCGAGTACACTCGAGCCAGACTCGATACTCACCAAGGAAATTGTTTCAATCATCGGAATACGTAGCTCTGTTCGTTGACTGACATATTTAACGATGCTAGCGTTCACTGGTCAACCTGAAGTTGGAGACACTGAATTGAGTCCGGTATTCGGAAATGTTCGGTGGGCTGATATTCCAACTTTTAATACAGACCTTCCCATGGCGCCATAACGTAATGACGTCCGTATGTGGAAGGTTTTTTCGCGGAGATATCTAAATGGATTCGATTCTGCTTGCGATTGCGGCGGGAGTTGTCGGTCTGGTGACCGCTGGCCTGCTAGCGATGCGGGTACTGAAGCAGCCTGAAGGCAACGAAGAAGTTCGAGAGATTGGCGAGCTTATCAAGATAGGATCGGCAGCATTCCTCAAGAAGGAATATTCGATCCTAGCTGTATTCGTCCTGATCATATTTGTAATCCTTGCTGTGTTCATTGATTACAACATTCTCGACAATGCCACGATTACCCAACTCGGTTCCGGTGGCGCAATTACTGCCGAAGGCCCGTGGACTGCCATTGCATACATTTTTGGTGCAATTGGTTCTGCCCTCGCCGGGTTCATCGGAATGAGCATCGCAGTACGAGGTAACACTCGAACTGCAACTGCAGCACAAACCGGACTCAACAAAGCACTACAGGTAGCGTTCCGCACTGGTTCAGTGATGGGTCTGACGGTAGTCGGCATCGGCATCATCGGTGTATCTGCCCTCTGGATCATATTTGAGAACCCGAACGTCATTGCCGGATTTGGTTTCGGTGCATCGTCAATCGCACTGTTCGCTCGTGTTGGTGGCGGAATCTTCACCAAGGCTGCCGACGTTGGAGCCGACCTTGTGGGTAAGGTTGAGGCTGGTCTTGAAGAAGATGACCCTCGCAACCCTGCTGTTATCGCCGATAACGTTGGTGACAACGTTGGTGACGTAGCCGGCATGGGTGCCGACCTGTTCGAGTCGTACGTTGGATCGATCATCGCCACAATTTCGCTGGCATTCTTCGCTGTTACCGCTACTGGCGTGACAGCGCTTCCGTTCGATGTGGATGCTGAGAAGGCTGTACTGCCTCTCGTAATCGCTGGGATCGGAATCATCGCTTCCATACTGGGAATGTTCCTTGTACGAACTGGCGACAACGCCGATATGGGCAAACTGCTCTGGACTCTCCGCTACGGAATCTTCAGCGCTGGCGCTCTGTCACTGATTGGTACTGCGGTTTACATCATGTCGACCGACACACTGAGCTTCGACCTGTTCTGGGTCGTCGTCACGGGTATCGTCGTTGGACAGGTGATCGGAACCTCGACCGAATGGTTCACTTCTTACGAGGGTCTGAAGATCTTCGGTAAAGAGTTCAACCCGGTGAGGTGGATTGCTTCGCAGTCGGAAACTGGTCACCCATCCGTGATCATCGCTGGTCTGTCGATTGGTCTTTACAGCACGGTTATCCCGGCACTCGCAATCGTTGTAGGTATCTACTTCGCTAACGAACTCGCTGGTCTCTACGGCATCGGCCTCGCCGCTGTCGGAATGCTATCGACACTTGGAATCACGCTCGCCACCGACGCTTACGGCCCTGTTGCCGATAACGCTGGTGGAATCGCAGAACAGGCTCACCTTGATCCTGAAGTACGAAAGCGCACAGACGCTCTCGATGCCCTCGGAAACACCACTGCCGCTACTGGCAAGGGTTTCGCTATCGGATCGGCTGTGCTGACGGCTCTGGCGCTTCTAGTGGCATACGCGTTCGTAACTGGCATCGATTCTCTCGACCTGTTGAACCCGAAGGTTCTCATGGGAACGATCATTGGTGGTCTTCTCCCCTTCCTGTTCTCAGGTCTCACGATGCAGGCTGTTGGTACAGCGGCTGGCGAAATGATCGAAGAAGTCCGACGTCAGTTCAGGGAAATCCCTGGCCTACGTGAAGGACTTCCCGGCGTGAAGCCAGATGCAGCTCGTGCGGTTGCGATTAGCACCCAGGGTTCGTTGAAGGCAATGATCGTTCCTGGAATGATCGCAATCGTCGCTCCGATCATAGTCGGTGCGATCATGGGTGCAGAGGCGTTGGGTGGTATGCTTGCCGGCTCGATCGTTTCTGGATTCCTGCTTGCAATCTTCATGGCTAACGCTGGTGGAGCATGGGACAACGCTAAGAAGTTCGTTGAGCTTGGTAACTTCGGCGGCAAGGGTTCAGACTCCCACGCTGCTGCTGTAACCGGTGACACTGTTGGTGATCCCTTCAAGGACACATCGGGTCCTGCGATCAACATTCTGCTGAAGCTCATGGCCATCGTGTCGCTGATCTTCGGTCCTCTGTTCATCTAAGTGAGCGTTTAGTAAACGTTCGTTCAGTTGAACTGAATAAGTTCGAATAAAAAAACGCCCGGGTCGTAATGGCCCGGGCGTTTTTGTGTCCTTATGTATTTTGAAGTCCACTATCGCAAGTACGGGTTGCGCGCCTTCTCGTGGCCAATCGTTGTGGACTGGCCGTGCCCGGGAAGCACAATCGTGTCGTCGTCGAGAACGAGTAGTACGTTTTTGATGCTTTCGATCTCCTGCTCACCATCGCCGCCCGGCAGGTCATATCGACCGATCGATTCGTAGAACAGGGTGTCGCCGGTTAGTACATGGCCATCGACATGGAGCGAGATGCTGCCCTGTGTGTGACCCGGATTCGAAAGTATTTCGATAGTGACACCGTCGACTTCGAGGGTTTCCCCGCCAAGAAGGAGCTGAGAGGGCGTAGGAGGCTGTTCGAAGTCGCCAAGCATGTCGATTAGCATCTGCGATTGCTCGGTGGCAGCCTGGGCGTCCGCCTGTCCTATCAAGAACTTACTGCCATAGTGCTTGGCCAGCGGCGCTACTGCACCAGTGTGATCAGCATGGGCGTGAGTGGCTACGTTCTGTGAGGGCGTGACATTCAAGTGCTTCAGGTAGGCGATTATTCGAGCGGAGTCACCACCGGGATCTACAACCACGCAGTCCATCCCGGCGCCCGAATGAATTACGTAGCAATTGGTGCCGAGCGGCCCTACCTGAATAACGTCAATTTGAGCCAATGGTATTTCTCCTAGAGCTGAGTTGCGATCCAATTGGCGATCGAACGGAAATAAAGCATCGACACCACTCCACCTGCAACGAGGTAGGGACCGTAGGGGATAAGTATGCGATTGAATCCGAAAAGTCGAGCTGCGTAAACGATGATCGCTACGAATCCACCCGCCAGCACACCGAGATACAGGCCAAGTAACAGTGGAGCCAGTCCCAGAATCGCTCCGAGTGCAGCAGAGAGCTTCACATCGCCCCATCCCATGATTGGGCGATTCAAGCGGTCGCCGATCCAGGCGAACGGGTAGAACACTGCGTAACCAACCGCGGCTCCGGCCAACCCTTGCCACCACTCACGATCGGGTATGAAGAACGATGCGATCAGGCCAACGGCGAGTACCGGGAGAACGATTACATCGGGAAGGTACGTGGTTTCGAGATCGATAAACGCCAGTGCGATCAGGGCTGAGATCAGCACGAGGGTCACGACGAGTAGCCACACGGGATTAGAAGCCTCGTTCCACGTGAGTAAGAATAATCCGGCGGTGACTAGTTCAACTGCCAGATATCGAAGCCAGAAATTCGAGAACGGAACCCTGGTGGATTTAGCCGCTCCGTAGGCCGAGAAGAAGGGGAGCCAGTCCCAGTACTTAATTGGTCTCGGACGTGCACCTTCTTTTACGCCATCGACGTAATCGTGAGGAGGGGATCGATCGATTACGGCGTTCAGTACGCCACCAACGAAGAGCCCCAGTATTGCGAAAAGTCCAGCTTCCATGCTTCTCAGATCTTGATCAGTTGCCAATAAACCTACTGGAGGAACTGCGATCAGAGAACGTGAGTGGAAACGACACTGTGTTCAGTAATTATTCGCTCGGGGATTAGCCGTTCGTAGGATGTGGCATTGCACAGCACA
>CAVOCL010000144.1:0-5573 GCA_963694185.1 Dehalococcoidia bacterium | reverse complement strand
GACTACTTCGGCAGAAGAAGCTACGGGTCTATCGTTGGGCTAACAAGTTCAGTGAACGCATTGTTCGGTGCAGCCGGCCCTCTTATGGTGGGACTCATCCACGATTTGCAAGGCAGCTATCGAATGGGATTCACGATTCTCGCAGTGATGCTCTTGATCTCGATTCCGATGGCGCTTTCTCTTGAACCATCGAGCCGAGTTGCAGCCAAGGCCAGAGCAATTACACGACGCGGTTATCGCGAACGGAACAGATTCGAATCTTCCAGATAGCCGAAGACCCACCAGTAACTATCGTCTGGCGGGACGTCCGGTAACGTTCACCGATCTGGCCGTAAATGTATCGCCAGGCCTGCCTACAAGCACTGCAACAGCAACGAGGCCCACCTCGCCCTTATCGCCAGCAAATCGCGTTGCATCTACCACCACAAATACCTGTCCATCGATAACCCACGTATCGCCGGTAATCGCAGTTATCACACCCGAAACCGTAAGTTCGATTAGTTCATTATCACGTTCGGTGGTATCGGGAGTCGGTCCAATTTTCACTTGGAACTGAGCTGAAATAATTTCACCCAAATTAGAATCTACCGAATCCCTGTAGAACAATATTTCGGGAATAAGTGCACTAATCTCGTTACCGTTTTCTTTGGCCGAATTTAGTAGTTCAGCCACCGTACCCAGTGTTGCAATTCTTCGCCCGTTCAGCTGCAAAGTAGACGACACCCCAACCCAGAGTTCGAATTCCTTGCCGTTCGAAAGCTCGACACGGGCAATCCTGTTATTGTCGGATATGCCTAGTAATGTCCCTCTCGACTGGATGTAGTTGTCTGAAACAACCGAAAGCTTTTCAATGATTCCAGTTTCGAGAACGTAGAAAACTATGTCGACTCTGTCGCCGCGCTCAACTTCGAGTAGAGATCGAATGGGAACTCCATCTTTCAGCAGATTTTCGCCAAGCGGCAACACCGGCAGTCTCAAAACGATACGCTGAGTCTTTCTCGACTCTCCAGAAAGAATCGTCAGCCTGCCTTCGATAACGTTGACGCCTGTCACAATTCCGCTAGCACGCCCAACCTTCGGTGATTCAACCGAAATGATCGTCCCAACGTTGTATAGAGCCCCGGCACGTCCGGTAACCGAGTAAACACCGCTCACGACACGCACGCCAGTGCGAATAGCCGAGAATTTCACACGGCGGTCATCCAAAATCAGCCATGTGTCATCGGTAATAAGAATATTCAGCGATTGCCCATTCTCACCGGTAACTTGCAGCCGGGAAGGCTCGCGACCGATACCGGTGATCGTACCCGTGAACTTCACGTTCGAATGAGCAACTACAACCAGCCGCGTCAGGATTTCGGATTCGGGATCCGATCGAACTGCGTCAATAACCAGATCGCCTTCTCTAACGTCGATGAACGATGCTTTGTGCCCATCACGAATAATCGAAGCATCTTCATCGATCAACAATCGGATGAGAGAACCATCAGTTGGCCGAATAGTTATAGCGGGGACGTCGATTTCGATCGATCCGACGATTCCAGAAATATGGTCTTCTTCAATATGAGCCGATGACCGTGCACGAATCGCCAGCGCACGCAACGTAATGTCCGATCCGGTGATTTCTGAAATCGATCCAGCCTCAGACGATTCGAACTGAATATCTACGGCCTGGCCGGCTCTGAGCGACTGCAGATCCGATGACTCCCCATCGAGAGTAATTTCAGTTTCCTCTGTTACTTTGGCGGCAACTTTCACATCCTGTTTTTCATTGGCGGCAATTACCACGCCCAGTGCGTTGGCAAGTGAATGGTCTATCTCCACAAACGTGATCACACCGTGGAACGCACGAAGCGACTCGTGTTCGAGAACCGCTTCCAGTTCCTCCACCAATCGAGGCGGCCGCACCGCGATCGAAACCGCGACTCGATCATCTCCGTCCGCCGTATATTTCACATCCAGCTCACTACCAGGATCTATCAGGTAGCTGACGTCTGCGAGAAGTTGCGGGTTACTCGCATCGTCCGATAGTTCAACAAGCAAATCACGCGGGAGATCGACACTCATGGTCTCGGGATCGAACGAGAACACCACTGTAAATGGATCCACATTCTGTTCGCCTCTCGGAACAATCGTGAATGTATCTGCGCCAATTTCGTCTACCAGGACACCAGATATTTTCAGTAGTGGTGCTGCTTCATTGCGATTCTGAGCAGCACTCTCGTAAATACCTTTGAGTTCACGGAATCGGCGCTGAATCTCTTCAAACTGCGCCGAAGCCTTGTCCAACGTCGCCTGATCAACACGGTTAGATCCAATCACACGCTTGAGAGCTCGAGCAGCGCCATCAAGGGCTGAAAGGTGCTCGCTACGTGTATCGATTGCGATCTGCGCAAGCCGCGCCGACTCAGCCTTATTCGCAGCACGCTCTTGGGCGGCTTGAATTCTTTCGACTGTCGTGCGGGTTAATTCGAAGCCAACAGCGGTCAATATTCCACTTGAACGGTCCAGTCGAGCGACCATCGTGATGCCATCACCAATAGATGGCGCATCAATACCAGCCGGTATCAGAACGTCGACAACATCGCCATTTCGGGTCTGAATTGAAAGTTCGCTGCCAGAAGCATCGGTTACAACTCCAACAACGTGTTTTGTAATGGGCTGCGAGTTGGCTGCTCGCACAAGTGTTTTCAAAGCAACCAGATCGCCATCGTCATTGCGCCTGGCTGTTGAAATAACCCGGTCACCCTCGGCAATTTCGGCTACCGTATTTTTGCGGAATCCGATTTTCAACTCTGAACTCAAATCGAAATTCAGCGTCACCAATCCGGCGTTTGAAGCAATCACCACAGCGCTCGGAGGCCGTACTTCTACTGCTGTGCCGAAAACGGCTTCGATTTCGCCGGGGCCAACCGCTGCAGTCGCTACGTTGCCACCAAGTGCAGCAAACAGAACGGCAAGCAATAGCACTATCGCCATCTGAGGGCGCAGAATTTTACTAGCTATATTTTCGGGCAGCCTAAACATATTTCTGGTTCGTCGAGGGGAGTTTGATTGCCCCCGACCATTAAATTTTGACCAAATCGCAGTTACGTATGTGTTACTTCGCTGTGGCATGAAATTCAACGCACGGATAATCAGATTCGTCATGGTGATTCATCCTCCGGCGGGATCGAAATTATCGCCAATGACGAACTGAATACGCTGCCAGCTAGATTGCTGGCAACAACATCAACGAAGTTCCCACCAGGATCCAGCACCAGGGTCAACTCAAACGTGCCATCTGCCTGAACCTCAACAATCACGCCATTCACGCTCACAACCGCATCTGCAGATGCCTGACCACGTAAAAGCACCGTATCGCTGTAAACAATGCTTTCATCCCCGATTCCTTCAAAATCGAGGGCAACATTGAACGTCCCCGAACCCGGAACAAACGTCGCGGTAGGTTCAGGTATAGCGGTTGGTACCGGAGTTGCCGTCGGCGTAGGTATCGGCGGAACAGCTGTGGCAGTCGGTTCAGGGGTTGCTGTCGGTTCAGGGGTTGCTGTCGGCTCCGGTATGGCGGTCGCTGTAGGCATCGGAACAGACGTTGCCGTAGGATCCGCCGGCACTGGCGTGTAACGAGCCCGGCTTTCCACACAGCCAGACGCCACCAGAAGAACCAACCCGGCGACCAACCCCACTGATCTAATCGTCAGCATCGCTCGCATCGACTCTGTCAGAGATAAAACCGACATCATTCGGCTAATGCTGGTCGATTGTCGAGAGGCAATGAGAGCGTGAATGTTGTGTGGTGTTCACCCGAATCAGCGCTGCCACCATTCGATTGCTTCGATTCAACGAGCAACTCTCCGCCGCATCGCTGTGAAAGCGAATTGGCAATAAATAGCCCAAGCCCTGAACTCTGCTTCTCGGCTCTTGCAGAAAGTTCAGGTGTCCAACCGCGGTCGAACACGTGCAGCAGGTGCGATTCAGCGATTCCAGTGCCGTCATCCCAAACCCGCACAAGATACGAATCGTCAGTACGAGTCAGGCCAATTTCGATGTGACCGACGGCGAACTTAGTAGCGTTATCCACGAGGTTCGTAATTACGTGGTCCAACGCCGAACCATCGCCGTACACAAGTCCAAATTCGGTCGGTTCGCACCACCAGACCAAATCCAGCCCACGTTCCCTGGCAATTGGCGTGTATCGATCAGAAACATTGCGCACAATCGCAGCGGCATCCACCGGCTCAACGGCAGGTTCACCATTGTTGTCTTCAAGATCAACCAGAACTCTCACGTTCTCGATCATCAACCTGAAGTTCGGGGCCTGATTCTCAATCTCGTCGAGCAACTCAACAACCATGTGCTGAGTCACCTCACCCGTCTCGTTCAACAGAGCCCGCGCCTCACGCTGCTTGCCCAGTATTCTGCGCAAAGGCCGTCCCATATCGTGCGCGAACGTATCGAAGTAGTCCTGCGTCACCTGGCTCCACGTACGGTCATCATCAGAATTCTCGATACGTCTGGTAGCCAGCTGAATCGACACAAGCGCCACAAAGGCACCAAGTATGAACACCCCGGCGCCGATATACGCCACGGGCTCTATCCACCACAACGCACCCGGAACTAACGCCTCGCCTATAACGGGCGAAAGCAAAACAAGCACAAAACCTAATGCGGTCAGCGCTAGTCCGAAAATCTTCAGAAATTTTAGAGAACGTTCATTCAATCGATGTATTCCATCAAGCCCACTAATTTAAATAAATATCAATCTATTCGGCCGGAGGCACCAGTCGGTAACCGCGGTTTCGAACATTGATTATCAATTCGGTCGCTCCAAAGTCTCTCGAAACGGCTTTACCGAGCGAAACTTTCAACTCACGAATTCTCACCCGAAGCGAAGCTCTAGAATCTTCGCCGTCGGAGAAACGTTCGAGTCGAGAGAACGGTACAAGCTCGCCTTCCGATCGATACATCGCTGAAGCAAGCTCGGTCAAAATATGCAGCTTCATGCCCTGAATCTCGCGAATCATGTCGTGCCGCCCGTTGTCGATCGCGTAAACCGCCGCGTTATCGGCGTCTAGCTCAAACAACGTTCCGATCTTGATCGTCTCTGGCGCACTGCCGATAAGACGTCTCAAACGAAGAACAACCTCTTCAGGACTGGCCAACTTATCGATGAAATCAACAGAAGTACTGGCACTCAGGCTGGCGGTAACTGCTGTGTCCCGATACGGCCCCTGTGCGTACTGAGTAAACATCAGTACCGGCATCGCACTATCGCGATCTACGATCTTTTTAAGAATCGATAAGCCCTTGAATCGATCGGAATCATACTCACCGAACCGAACATCCAGCAGAACAGCTGCCGGGCGTTCGGTATCCATCATGAAAAGTGCATGGCTCTCGTAATCGTCCCCAGTAATATGCTCACCTGATGGCGCTACAACAATCGGCTTGAAGCCGTCTGTTTCTAAACGACGCAATACAGAACGCATCAAATCCGACATATGCTCGTCGTCAACAACGAGTATTTTCTGGCCACCGCCGATTCTTTTTGAAGTCAAGATTGTCCCCTGAGG
>CAVOCL010000143.1:0-5585 GCA_963694185.1 Dehalococcoidia bacterium | reverse complement strand
TAGGAATGCTGGTGTTCATCACTCCGCTCGCAATCGTGTTCAAACGATCACCCGAATCGATTGGAGTGGGACCCGATGGCGATGCGCTGAAGCAAGATACGGCAGTTGCGATTCAGGCCGAAGCAGCCAAGGGAATAATCCCCGATAGCGAGGATGACTGGACAGCCAAAGACGCCGTGCGCACGAGGGCGTTCTGGACCCTCGCCCTGGGCACCGTGCTGAGAATGTCGGTTCACGGAACGATATTTGTCCACTTCATTCCGATTTTGGTGTGGAAAGGCGAAACCCAGCAGATGGGGGCGAACCTTCTTGGCCTAATGGCGCTGGTATCTGTGCCATTAATCCTGTTCTTCGGATGGTTCAGCGATCGAGTAGGGAGGCCACGATTGCTTGCCGGCTGCTACATTTCCGCCGCGTGTTCACTCGTGCTTCTCAACGTGGTTGACGGTACATGGCCAATCTTCCTCGCTATGTTGTTATTTATCGGCACGGAAATCGGTTCAGGGCTGAACTGGGCGCTGGTTGGCGATCTGTTTGGTCGCAAACGATTTGGAACAATTCGCGGTCTACTATCACCGATATACAACACAGCTCTGTTCACCATGCCAATCGCCGCAGGCTGGGTAAAAGATGAAACCGGCTCCTACGAAATCGTGCTTTGGGTCGGAGGCGGGCTAATGATCGCAGCAGCCCTCGTATTCCTAACAATCAGGAAACCGGTGCATTAGTTGTAGAGCAGCCGAGCGGAGTTGGGCTGGTGAGTGAACACAGTTCTCGCTACGTCAGTGCTGGATGCTATTTCGAGTGGTTCGTCGAGTAAGATCTGGCCGAAACAATGATTCGGACCGAACGCGTCAATCCGATGATTTGTGCCTGAAAAGATTAACTTTTTTGTCGATAGCAAGGCGATTTGCATACTATGCTGTGCACGACTAGCATCGCCGCATAACAGGAAGCCACAAGTTAGATTAGGTTGGCCCAGAGAATGACTACTACATCCGCCTCCGAGAAGATCAATCGAACCAGCATCGAAGAATTCGATGTACTGGTTGTAGGTGCTGGAGTTGCTGGAATTGGCGGTGCGTATCACCTTAGTACACAGCGCCCTGATTCGAGCTTTGTAGTCTTAGAAAGTCAGGATAATTTTGGAGGCACCTGGTGGTCTCATAAATATCCTGGCCTCCGCTCGGACAGTGATCTGCACACGTATGGATATCGGTTTAAGCCATGGACCGGGCCACCGATTGCGACAGGTGAGGAAATTCTTAAATACATGAGCGAAGTCATTGATGAAAATGACCTTGGTAGCCATATTCGGTACAACCATAAAATCACCTCCGCAAAATGGTCGAGCGAAGATAACAAATGGTTTATTGAAGCCACCAAATCTGACACCGGGGATACCCATTATTTCTCGGCAAATTTTTTGTGGATGTGCCAAGGCTATTACCGCCATTCAGAAGGATTTACTCCTGATTGGCCCGGAATGGATAAATATCAGGGCCAGTTGGTGCATACGGAAAACTGGCCTAAGGATTTGGATTACGCCGATAAGAAAGTTGTCGTAATTGGTTCTGGCGCCTCATCGGCAACACTAATACCCGCGATAGCAGATAGCTGTGAGCATGTGACTTTGGTTCAGCGGTCTCCGATCTACTACAGCACTGGTCGAAATACCGATGACCTGGCGGAGACCCTGCGTGATCTCGAAATAGACGATGACTGGATCCACGAGATTGTTCGTCGCAAGATACTTCGCGACACCGCAATTTTCATGAGACGGACGTTTGAAGAACCAGAGCAAGTGAAGGAAGAGCTTCTAACTGTCATCAGAGATATCTTGGGGCCTGATTACGATATTGATACACACTTCACGCCAGACTACCGGGTGTGGCGTCAGCGAGTCGCACATGTTCCCAACGGGGATTTCTTCGAGAGCATTAAGACCGGGCAAGTTTCTGTGCTGACAGATGAGATTGAGACATTTACTGAGACTGGAGTGTTACTGAAATCTGGAACTGTTCTTGAAGCAGATATTGTTGTCGCTGCTACAGGTTTCAATATGAATGTCTTAGGTGATATCGACTTTTCAATTGATGAAGAACCCTTAGTTCTGTCAGACACCGTTACCTACAGAGGAATGATGTTTACGGGTGTTCCAAACCTACTCTGGGTATTTGGTTACTTCCGTGGAAGCTGGACTGTTCGTGCGGATTTGCTGTCAGATTTTGTATGTCGCTTGTTGACCCATATGGATAGCAAAGGTGCGAAGCGAGTTGAAGTGAAGCTGCGGCCTGAGGACGAAGATATGGAACTTCTGCCTTGGCAAGATCCTGAGAACTTCAATCCGGGTTATCTGACACGAGCAATGCATTTTCTCCCAAAAAGTGGAGCCAAGCCAGAGTGGCACCATTCTCAAGATTTCCGGGAAGATTTCGAAGAGATTCCAAATATTGACTTGGATGGTTCAGAGTTCGTTTACGGCCAAGACTGAATTTGTGTTCTTGGTAAAGCCGGCGGATCAGCGAACTCACCCTCCCACAACACCACCAAACAAAAAAAGACCCACGCAAAACGTGAGTCTTTTTTCTTCTGAATATGTGGTCGGGGCGACAGGATTTGAACCTATGACCTCTGCACCCCCAGTGCAGTGCGCTACCGGACTGCGCCACGCCCCGATGAGCCAAAGATAACATTTAACTGCCCCACATGGTCTGCAATATGGAACGATCTGGCAGTAGAAAATGCATGTGTGACGAACTCACCACTTGTTATAATTCTGCGACTGCAAATTATTTACATGGCTCACAACTGCGCCTGACGACTATTTGCACGTACACGCACTTTCATGGCAAACAACGAACCCACAACCTCAAACCTGCGAACACTTCTCGGTGATGCCGAAGAACTAAACTCGCGCGTTGAGCAGATTGCGAGGCGACTTTGACCTCCCCGAGCTCCAGCGCAAAGTCGATTCGTTAGAAAAACAATCTATCGAATCGGGTTTCTGGGATAACCCAGAGCACGCTCAATCCCTGATGAAAAACCTGGCCGCCGTTCGTGGCGAACTGGAAACGTGGACGAATCTATCCAGCAACGTTGCCAGCACAGTTGAGCTTCTGGCACTCGCCATTGAAGAAGATGACGACGACCTTGGTGCCCAACTCATATCCGATTTCAGGGCACAGACCAAAACAGTTGAATCACTCGAGCTCGAACTGCAACTAAGTGGCGAATACGATGATCGACCGGCGATTCTGTACGTGAAGCAAGGCGCTGGTGGCGTAGACGCTCAGGACTGGGCTGAAATGCTGGTTCGCATGTACACCCGTTGGGCCGAACGCCGAGGATTCAACGCTGAAGTACTCGACCTGACACCCGGTGACGAAGCAGGCATAAAGAGCGCCACGATCAAAATCGACGGCAAATACGCTTACGGTTACCTGCGATCTGAACGAGGCGTTCACCGTCTGGTCAGGCTCTCGCCGTTCGATACCGACCACCGACGCCACACCAGCTTCGCACTTGTCGAGGTTCTACCGGAAGCCGACGAGTCGGAAGAAGTGAAAATCAACCCGGACGATCTAAGAGTCGACGTATTTCGTGCCAGCGGTAACGGCGGCCAAAACGTTCAGAAAAACTCAACGGCAATCCGTCTTACTCACCTGCCAACCAATCTGGTTGTGGCAGTTCAGAATGAACGATCTCAGGCACAGAACCGCCATATTGCGATGAAGATATTGCTGTCGCATCTCGTAGACTTAGATATGAAAGAAAAAGCTGCAGAGCGGGCCAAGCTGAAAGGCGAACACGTTTCAGCCGAGTTCGGACGACAGGTTCGCAGCTACGTTCAACATCCTTACCAGATGGTCAAAGATCATCGCACCGATTATCAGACTGGTGACGCCCAGGCCGTTCTAGACGGCGATTTGGACCAACTACTGAAGTCGTATTTGAGCTCTCAAATGGAGTCTGCTTCGGCATCGACCGAAACTACCTCCTGAATCGATACCTAATCACAACTGAATGCATCTCACCTATCGGACAAAAAACCGATGATGCAATTAAGCCGTAAGAATTAGATAGTCGCTACAAGCAAACAGAACAAGTAGAGAAAATAAGTTGATACCAGGATCTAAATCGATGCGAAGAATGATAATTGGCATGGCCCTAAGCCTTGCCTTCGTTGCTGCAGTTGCCTGTAGCGGTGATGCGGGCTCGCCGACCGAAGCAGCGGCCCCTCCAACCTCAACGCCTCCGGCTGCGAGAGCCACACAACCTGCGATCGCTCCCGACCTGCAGGAAAGTGATGACGCTGCTGCCAGCTCTTCCGGCTCAGGCCCGAAGAACGGTGGAGTATTCAACAGCCTGTGGAGTGACCCGCCGACTATGGATCCCCATCTGGTTACAGACGGCACGTCCTACGGCATCGTCATCGAAGTCTTCTCTGGCCTCGTTCGACTTGGGCCAAACACCTCGAATCCGTTCGAGCCCGATCTGGCCGAGTCATGGTCAGTTCTTGAAGGCGGCACGGTCTATGAGTTCAAACTCCGTAAGGATCTAAAGTTCTCGAACGGTGACCCAGTCACTGCGCAGGACTTCAAATGGTCGTTCGAACGTGCAGCACACCCCGACACCGCATCGACAGTTGCTGAAGAATTTCTTGGCGACATCGTTGGTATCAAGGACATCGTCGAAGGCAACGCTCAGTCAGCCTCGGGTATCGAGGTTGTAGACGAGCTGACTCTACGTTTGACGATCGACGCTCCTAAGGCATATTTCATCGCCAAGCTGACCTACCCGACCGCGTTCGTTTTGAACAAGGCCAACGTTGAGTCATTGGGTCGGAGCTGGACCGACGAGCCTGTAAGCACAGGACCGTTCATTCTCAAGGAATACCGAATCGGCCAACGCATCCGCCTTGCCCGAAACGACAATTTCTGGGACAGAGCAGCATATCTCGATGAGGTTGTGTTCAACCTCGCCGGTGGTGTCTCGATGGCAATGTACGAGAACGACGAAATCGACATCACAAGTGTTGGTCTAGCCGACCTCGAACGTGTTCAGGACCCAACCGAAGAGATCAACAAGGACCTAGTAGAGGTTCCGCCGAACTTCGCAGTTTCGTACGTTGGATTCAACATCAACGAGCCTCCGTTCGACGACGCTAATTTCCGACAGGCGCTTAACCACGCCGTCGACAAACAGCTGATCGCCGATCAGGTTTTCTCGAATCTCGTGAAGCCTGCTTACGGCATTATTCCTCCTGGATTCCCCGGCTTCTCAGCCGACATCAAGGGCCTTGAGTTCGACCCCGAACTCGCTAAAGATCTGCTTGCGGCATCTGCCTACGCCGACCCGTCCACACGACCCCGAATCGAACTTACGGTTCCCGGTACCGGTGGTTCGCCGGGCCTGACAACCGAAGTTGTTGCCGACATGTGGCGACAGAACCTCGGTATCGAAATCGAGATTCAGCAAGTTGAATGGGCAACGTACATTCAAGATCTTCACCGTGGCCGATTACAGGCCTGGAGTGGACTGTCTTGGCAGGCTGACTACCCCGACCCGCAGACGTTCATCGA
>CAVOCL010000142.1:0-5631 GCA_963694185.1 Dehalococcoidia bacterium | reverse complement strand
CCCTATATTTGATGGCTGGAATACTGGGTAATGCAGTTAGCTATCTGGCTGGACCAAATCCCGGCGTTGGTGCCAGTGGTGCCGTATTCGGGATTCTTGGTGCCTTCGGTGTGTACCTTTTGATGAATCGCAGGATTTTGGGTCAGATGGGAAGACAGCAGCTCACGTCGATTGGAGTGATTGTCGCGATCAATATCGTGCTTGGTCTATCGACCTCCGGAATTGACAACGCTGCGCATTTCGGAGGATTGATCGCCGGCGGAATAGTTGCCTGGCTGATCGCACCGCGCCAGCGTCTGTTCGAAGTGGCAACACCGTTCAACTTTGGCGCACCTCGAATGGCGATGCGTAGAGGTAGCCAGCCTGGATCAAAGGTAGTTATCGCAATTGTTCTGATCTTTGCACTCGCGGTTGCCATCGTCTGGTTCCAAACAGGAACCTACACGACCAACATTCTCGGGCAGAAGATTCCGGGATAGAACGATTCTCAAGTTCAATGTATACTGCTGTGGTCTACCCATTATTGATATCAAGTATCAATTATAGGCAAAGCAATAATGCCAGCAATCACCGCCGATCCTGTCGAAGTTAATCTCATCAACACACTGGAAGATCGCGGTCTTCGCAGAACTGCCGCACGATCTGCAGTAACGAACCGCATCGAAAAAGTTAGCGATGCGTTCACCGCCGAGCAGTTGTGCCGAGAATTGCCAGAAGTTGGTAGGGCAACGGTATATCGAACGATTCGGCACCTGGTTGACGCCGGCGCTCTTTGTAAGCTTCCTATACTCGATGGCGCACCGATGTACAGCATCGCTCGGGTAGAACATCATCACCACACAATCTGTTCTCGGTGTGGTGCAGTCGGTGAGTTCCGGCACTCGACAGTTGAGAGAGTAATGAGATCGCTTGAAAAAGAGATCGACGGCGACATCATTGGGCACCGCATGGAAATATTTATCACCTGCAGTTCTTGCCTTGCGAAATCCGAATCTAACAACAGTTCAGGTAATTCAAGTGTCAGTATCTGAACCCCACGCATCCTCGAGCATCACTCCATTAAATGAGACTAAGTCTCATAACGTACCCGCTCACTCTGGAGAAACCTTGAGACCTGATCAGGTGCCCATACGATTTGAGGAAACCTGGTTTAGTTACAACTCTGAACCCGTGGTACGTGACATTAATTTTTCAATAACACCCGGAGAATTTGCGGCAATTCTGGGTCCCAATGGATCTGGCAAAACGACGTTGATGAAGCTCGCGCTGGGACTGATCAAACCCACCTCGGGTCGAGTACTCCTGTTTGGTGAACCGGCGGAAAGCTTCACTGACTGGCATCGCGTTGGCTACGTGCCACAGCGTACACAGGCGACCGAGTCTAGATTTCCAGCATCGGTAAGGGAAATAGTGAACTTTGGGTCGTATTCGGGCTTTCGTCCGTTTGCGTTTTTCCAACGTAAAAAGTCCAGCCGGGTTGACGAAGCAATGGAGATGGCAGGCATTCAACACCTGGCCGATCGGCGAGTGTCCGATCTTTCCGTTGGGCAACAACAGCGAATGTTGATCGCACGATCTCTCGTGAGGCGTCCCGACCTGCTGGTGATGGACGAGCCAGTGGCTGGAGTTGATGCAGCAGGCGAAGATCAATTCCACAATTTGATGCGCCGGTTGAACCGTGATCTCGGAATCACGATCGTAATGGTGTCTCACGACATCGGCGCTGTGATGCGCGAAGCCACTACGATCGCATGCATTAACCGCGACATCGTATTTCACGGTCCAGTACATCAGCTCGATGCGCAGGCTCTTTCAGGACTTTACGGATTCCCCGTCGATGTGCTTATGCACGATCCCGAGCACACACACAGGTAATTCGAATGCCAGAAATCTTTCAATATGAATTCATGAACAGGGCAATAATTGCTTCTGTTCTGGTTGGTTCAACCGCTCCTGCATTTGGCGTTTTCCTGGTGCTACGACGCCTTTCACTGATCGCTGACACCCTCTCTCACGTTGCGCTCGCCGGAGTGGCCATAGCGCTGCTTACCAAGACTTTTGCTCCGGTCGTAGCCCTGGTGGCAACCACGGGAGCGGCAGTTTCTATAGAAGAACTTCGTATGCGACGGTTGCTGCCCGGCGACGCTGCGCTTGCTGTCTTTTTGTACGGAGCGTTGGCTGTAGCTGTGGTTCTGATCAGCATCGCAGACGGATTCAACAGCACGCTCTTCTCGTACCTTTTCGGAAGCGTTCTGACCGTTACCCAGACAGATTTGTGGTGGATGGCCACTCTGGCAGTGGTGATCGCACTGTTCATGTTGATGTTCAGTTCTGAACTGTCGCAAATTACTTTTGATCCCGATCTGGCCAAAATAAACGGGGTTCGAGTTCACTTGCTGAATCTTGGGCTGGCAGTGCTCACAGGTGCAACGATTACCGTTTCGATGCGGGTGGTTGGAGTGCTGCTTGTTGGAGCGCTCATTGTAATTCCGGTGCTGATTAGCCTGCGAGTTTCGAAGGGACTGACTCGTACGGTGATTACGTCATCGATTATCGGAGTTTTCGTTTCAGTGGTGGGAATGATCACGGCCTACTACGCCGATATCGCACCCGGCGGAAGTGTTGTTTTGACTGCAATCGTTCTTCTAGTGCTCGTTGAAATTGGAGCATTCGTGAAACGGAAAAATGGGCGGTCGAATCAGCGCGACATTATTGATTTGCACACCCATGAACATGAATCTCACGCTCACGGAGCAGGTGATGAACCTGATGACCACGAACTGCACTCTCATCGGTAGCTAGTTTTGTTGCGACTCGTTACTTGCCATTTGAGCGGGCACTTTTGCCAGCATGAAACTGCCGATCGAAATCACAAGTAGACCAATGGTGATCATGAACATTAGGTCATACTTGCCCGTCGAGTCGAAAATTTGGCCCGCGAGTATCGGCCCGATGAAAATCGGAATTGTGATCCCCATTCGGGTTAAACCTGAAATTCTGCCAAATTGTTTCAAGCCGAACATATCGAAAATGACGAGGGGAGTGAGCGCTCCAACTCCTCCCATTCCGAGCCCGAACACGACGATTGCACTCCATGTGACAATCGAGCCGCCCGAAACAAGCAAAACTGAAAGCCCAATAAGTTGAAGAACCATGATCACCATGAACGCTACGCGAGCGGTGATCGTTTCGCTGAGCCGACCAAAAATCAATTTGCTTGATGCTGCGAACACAGCAAGAACGACCATCATCGAAGCCGCGACGCTCCCGGAAAATCCGATCTGCTGAAGGTGGGGAACCATCTGACTCACAATGCCAGTTCGAACGAACTGCTGAAGCGTCATTCCTATTGCTAGAAACCAGAACGCTCGGGTTCGCATCGCGACAGATGCGGTAAGGCCGGTCTTAAGACCAGCGCTTGCAGATTCGCCATTGCTTGCCGGTGCCCATCGTTTTTGCTGTTCTTTCTTTACGTCTTCGGCATTGTCGCGAATCACAAGCAATATCAGCATCGCCATGCCGATCAGGGCGATGCCCATTAGGCCCCATGTCCACCGCCAGCCCACGAATCCGATCAGGCCTGCCACCACTGGAACTGCAATGCCACTACCGATGTTGTTTCCTGAAGTCACAATTCCCATCATGCGTCCACGGGCTTTTGGGAACCATGTGAGAACGAGTCGGCCGGCAGGCATCATCGTTGCGCCCGGTGTACCGGCAAATATGATTGCGCTGAACAGGTAGAACTGCCACAACTCAGTCATAACCGAGCGCAGCAAAAATCCGATTGCCACTAGAAGAATGGATCCAGCCATCGTCCATTTGGCACCGATCTTATCCATCAACCCGCCTATCACCGGAGATAGGAACCCGGTCACAACCCCGATGCTTAGCGCGAAGTTGACCTGTGTGCGTGACCAGCCGAATTCTTGTTCAAGCGGTTCGATAAAGAACCCGAAAGTGAACTGTACGGTGCCCAGTACAGCACCGATCGACAGAGCCGCCGCCCCGATGACGTACCAGCCGCGGTAGATACCGCTTCGTTTCGTTGCTTGATTTTCGGTGGATGATTTTTCTGGACTTGAATCGGTGATTCGATTGCTCCGGTGACAGATTGTTCGACTGGAATTCAAAGCTCAGCGTGCCTGAGCGAATTGTCGCAACCTGCGAGATATTACGCCTCACCCAATGGTCATGTTCGATCTGATGGACAATTGCTGTGCAAGTTGTGGACTACTGAACTCTGATCTACTGCCACTAAGCTCTGCATCGGGTGTGACGTCATATGGTTTGACCGGTTCACCTTTCACAAGAAACGAAGGTCTCAAAGCCACCACATCGTCTCTGCAAAAGTCGATTCCTATTGCTGCTGCTGCCGCACTGATTATTCTGTTTGTTGCGATGCGTTCGGTTAGATTCGCCGTCGCAACGGTCATTCCAATAGGGCTCGTCGTTACATGGCTGTACGCGATCATGCACGTCGTCGGCTTTAACCTCAACTTTGTGACCGCCACAATCGGAGCGGTATCGATTGGTGTTGGGATCGGTTATTCGATCCACATGACCGGGCGATTTAGAGAGGAGCTGAGACGATCGACCTCGCCAGCAATGGCAGCTCGGCAGGCCGCCAGGGGAACGGGTGTGGCATTAGCGGCGTCAGGTGCTTCATCGATCGGAGGATTCGCCGTGATGGGGTTTCGCCCCTATGCCGTTATTCGCTTCGTACGGAATTCTGACAGCAATCATGATCGCCCTCGCACTGGCTGCATCAATGCTCGTTCTACCGGCGATCCTTGTGCTGGCCGCGGGCACTACTAAGAAGAGTTTGTCGGCGGATTAACACGCTCTTCTCTAGTTCAACAACGACGAGTTTTACGCGGTACCTAATCTAGACCGAAAAGATTAACTGCATAGAGGTACAACAGCGGCGAATGGAACAGCCGACGGCCGTGGTCTGGGCCTGGCGGTGGTGCGATCGCTGGTAGATCTTCACAACGGCACTATTTCCGTCGATAGTGAAATTGGAAAGGGCACCAATGTCACGGTCTCGATGCCCAACAAACCGCCAGCCGACATCTAAGCAAAATTCACCCGGGAATTTTTCCGATTTCGAATTAAAGTCACGAGAGCTCCGAACACAATCGCCACGGGGTTCTGCCAGAACCTGACTGCAGCAAGCCTAGACTGGCATTTTGCGTCCGGCGTGTTTCCGCGCTACGGCTGCGCTCGCGCCATCACTGAAGTTGGAGATTCGAACTCGTTCGTCGAATTGTTGAACCTCTTGTCCCGTTTTAAGCCCTTCCAAGAACGCCACGTTGTTTTTGATGCAGGCGGCACGAATACGCTCGCGGGCTTCGAACATCCGGGGGTGCCATCCTTCGCCTTCCCAACGGTCGAGTCCCATCGACATTGCCATGTCTCCAGGTCCCCATTCGGCAAATGCGATGCCCGGTACTGCGAGTGATTCTTCTGCGTTTTCAAGAGCCGCGAGATTCTCTATTTTCAATCCGAGCATCAACTCGCCAATAGGGTTCAACGGCCAGGGCTCGGCCTTGTCAATGTACTCGTTACTGTCGACACCCCAGATTTCCGCCGGGGCGGCCTGAGCCCCAACGCCACGTGTGCCTATGT
>CAVOCL010000141.1:0-5685 GCA_963694185.1 Dehalococcoidia bacterium | reverse complement strand
CTGAGAATCAGCGCAATGATGAATACCATGTCGACCCACACTAGAGTCGCCAGACTCAGGTGCCCTGCACGAGCCCATTCAGCGAACGTGGTCCACGGGTTGGCAGCACCCATCAGCATTTGCGCAAAGATGAGAAACGACGATGCCAGCGCTGCAGTACGAAGTGCGCCCGAAATATTTGGCAATCGCCACACTTTATGACCCGCATACAGCACAACGAGAATTGATACCAACGAAATCACTCGGTGTGTCATGTGAATCCACGCCAGCCCCGACTGCGGCAAGAAATCGCCACCGCAGAACGGCCACGATGCACACACGGCCCCCGCTTCTTTCCATACTGCGTAGGAACCGGAAAGCAGAGCCACGAGTGTCATTACACCCGCAATCGCGGCGAGATTCAACGCCTTGTGATGCTCATCGCTAACCCTGCCCCACAACCATGGCGAACTGTTGCCATCGGCATCCGAAGATCGTCTTGCGTACGCTGCTCCAACAAGCGAAAGAATCGCCAGAAACACAACGATCTCAGCTAAGAACAAATGTAGAGTCCGAACCGCCGGGTCGAGATCTCTAAGAACAACTACTCCGCCGATCATGCCGACAATGAAGATCAATATCAGCTCAGATGTGGCAAGCCAGGCCACGACCTTACTCGATCGATGACGAACCCAAACGAGAATCACAGTGGCAATGATAGTGAGCCCGAGCAATGTGCCAACAGTGCGGTGGCTGTACTCCAGCAACACATTGTGCGGCCTGGGCGTTGTTGGGCGGGGACCATCGTACAGCCGGTCGATAGTCTCCTGGTCGAGCGGCGGGAACGCCTGGCCGAAGCAGGTAGGCCAATCGGGGCAGCCATCGCCAGAACCGGTAACTCGAACAACCCCACCGAGCGTAATTTGCAAAATGATCCCAAGCACCGCTATCGAAAGCAGGGTGAGCAGCAATTTATCTCGCCAGATAGGAGAACCTTTGGCGGTCTCTATATCGGTTTCTGGCGCGCTACGGTCTGGCGATTCCATTTATTTCCGGTTTCGAGTTAGGAAGTGAAGAGCCTGAGATGGCTGGCGAACAGCGGCTTCTCGGAGCCTCGTAATTCTTACGATGTTAATGATCGCGCAAAAGTCGGTATTTCGGGTGTCATTTTCTTAATAATCGCTAAGCCAATCAAACTCGGATAACGCCACCCAATGCCACGTCTGAATACGAAACGCCGTTAAAGCGGCCTATATGCAATGAGCGTCGCATCAACCAGAACTCGCTGATCATAAATACGCGGTGGCCAACAAGTCACAAGCGTAATCTGCGCATCGCTGGTACTCGATAGCTTCAGTTCACTCTGGTGTATCTGGCTCGTGCCCGTCACACGGTAAATGTATTCGGCGTCGGGGGTTTCGAGGTAGACGTCTACAGGGTCTTGCTTGATCAGTTCTGTTATCTCGGGAAGATGCCTGAAAATGCTGCCTTCCCGGGCCACAAAACTTTCAAGGTGCCCAAAAAACCAGCCGCTTCCTTGCTGCCCCGGCGCCGCAGTACTGGGGATGTGACCAACCGTATTGTTGGGAGTTTGGTACGCCTTCTGATCACCCAGGTCGACAATACCCAGTTCAGCAACGCTAGAACTAAGGTTGATCGACGGGATTCTGATTCGAATTGCCTCGGCAGTCGGATTGAAATCTTGGAAAATATCGGTAGATAGAACTGGAACGAAATTATCCGGAATGCTCGGTCCGCCAAACGGATCCGATCCCGCCCACTCAGGCTCGGCCCAGTATTTCGGGTTTAGCTGATCGCCCGGATACAGGCTTGCGAACCGTGTCACACCGGGGTCGACAATCAGTTCGAGAGGAATCGGCTCCTGAGCACCAGTTACCGTAGGGGAATCGATACCGTCGGTGGTGTTTGCCGCTTGTACCGCCCGCCCAAGATAGCCGTCCAGCGAATCATCTGAAATTGAATACGCGAATTCGGCGCCATCCGACCCCGATCGAGAACGAGAGTAGATGTAGACACCAGAGGCAACGATCAGGATAACGCCAAGGGCAGCCATCACGTATGCAGCGACCGCCATGAGCGGAAATTTGCGGGCCTGCTGCTGGGCTTGATCTTGAGGCCCCGGTTGTTCCGGGGTTTGTGGTTGATTCGTATTAGCCATCGTAAATACAATACGACTTTATTGTCGCCGTGGATTGGATGGTTTAATGCTATCTAACTCGAGCACCTTTAATAATCGGCTCGTTTAGGTGAATCTCGCCGTTTCGAATCTTGAGGTTGAATTCGCATTCAGGATTCGTGCAAACCCATGCCTTGTAGTGGACAGCTGCACCCTGAGCTCCGAAATCAGACAATGGCACTAAGCGGCCAACATCGCAACTCATGCACTCAGGCCAGTTACTTGATTCCAAACTGTTCGCACTCCTATTTTTGCCTATCAGGCGCATGCATCGCCAGACGAACGGATTTTACACGCGGTATTGAATATGTCGATTATGCAGCATGGTATTGCTAGGAAACAGACGTAATCGCCCAATTAGGCGTTACATTGAACATATTGCAATGATTATTTTAGGTATTGAAACAAGCTGTGACGAAACATCGGTGGGTGTCGTCGACGGCGACGGGCGTGTTAAATCGAACGTAATAGCGACTCAGATCGACATCCACGCGCGCTACGGCGGGATAGTTCCTGAAGTGGCGTCCCGGCAGCATGTGCTCGATATCCGACCGGTCTGCGAGCGGGCTGTAGCTGAAGCTGGTATCGATTGGGGTGACATCGACGCAGTCGCCGCAACGCATGGACCCGGGCTCGCAGGTTCTCTAATAGTCGGCCTGAATTTTTCAAAAGGCTTGTCGGCCGCTCTCGGAGTGCCACTGGTCGGCGTCAATCACATGGATGGGCACGTCTATGGTGCCTGGGCCCGCACTGACGAGAGTGACATCGAACCGTTCCAAGAACGAATTGGCGAACAGCCAATAATGTGCCTTGTTGTATCGGGTGGCCACACCGAACTGGTACTGCTAGAAGGGCACGGGAAGTTCAGACTGCTTGGTGAAACTCGTGACGATGCGGCCGGCGAAGCGTTCGATAAAGCAGCGCGTGTTCTCGGGCTACGCTACCCGGGTGGCCCTGAAATTCAGCGAGTAGCTGAAGGTGCGCCTACAGATGTCGAACCACTGCCAAGGGCATGGATGCGCGGAACCGACGAATTTTCGTTTAGCGGCTTAAAAACAGCGGTGCTGAACCGAGCGAGAAAACTGGGAATCTACCCGCCCTCTGAAAACCCGGGATCGCCGGTTGATGCTCAGGTGGTTGCAGGACTGGCCAGGGCGTTTCAGGATTCCGTGGTAGATGTACTAGTTACGAAGACCATCGCCGCAGCCAAGCGTGAAAACTGCTCAGGCATCGTGCTGGTTGGTGGCGTTGCGGCGAACGGACCGTTGCGAGAAACGCTCGTTGCGAAGTCGCCTCTTCCGGTCGCAATCCCGCCGTTTAAGCTGTGTACAGACAATGGTGCGATGATCGCTATGAGCGGGCTGGTGAACTACCGAAATGGCCGCCGAGACGACTGGGATCTCGACGTAATTCCTAATCTGAGAATCGGGACCAGCTCACTAGTCGCCGGCTAGCAGGCTAGGCCTGTTTTTCTTTGGAAACGAACTTGAGCCGCGCACACCGTTGCTGCGCCTTAAGAAAACCCAGCTAGCTGGGTAGCTGGCCAATCAGCCCGACGGGTAGTTCCTGTAAGACGTGCTAACTCGGCTAGGAATGATTCGCCTTTTAGCATCTTCGACATCGCGGGCGAACTCCATCGCAACCGCTACCTTCTCGTCCACTTCGCCTGAAATCGTCCCGCCAGTGGTGTGAAATTCCAGATGAACTCCGGCAGGCCTGATCCAGTAATCGGCCATCAGAATGAGCGATATGACCGCTACAGCCAACCCGGCCGTTATCCCAACGGTCGAGCTCGGAGTCACTTGCCATACACCGATGGCTGCGAATAGGCCCACAACCCCCCATGCAGCACTTCGTCTGGCGCGTGGGCATCGTGAAATCCGTACCGCAGTGATGTCCTTGAGCTGGGCCGAAGCGTAAACGGCACCAGAATCCGAACTCGAATCACCATTGAAAATGACCCGGGCATGGGTGAGCTGAAACGTACCACTGCTGGTGGCACGGAGCTGAGAGACGATTCGCTCGCCGGGCAGCAGTCCGCTCTTCTGAGTAGTGAAGCTGCCGGACTGGCTCTCTGGGCGATCCGAAGTCATGATATTGGAAGACCGACTGCGGTCTGAACTGGTTTCAACTGCCATATATGTAATCGTATCGCGTCAGCGAAGATTTGGGATTACCCGCAGCTTACCTATCGGCAATCGCTTTTCGCGCAACACGATCTCATACGCCCGGGAGTCGTGGCTGCCGTGGGCCAATGCCGTGCCGGAACATCTCTCGATACAGACTAATCAGGCCCTGTTGATCACGGGCATTCGTGATTTTCGGAATTTCGTAGTCCATGCCCAGTGCAACAATCGCTTCTTTGGTAACTGAATTTTCTCCGAGCTTCGGGTGCGTTGAGAAAAGCTCGATAGAACGGTTCTTGAGATGCATTGAATTTGGGTGGATTACAGAACCTGGCGTTGCCAGCGCAAGCACCGCTGGGAGCATCACATTCACAATAATCTCGGCAGCCCGAGCCGCTCCAAGCACTGTTACGCCATCGGCATCAATCAGTTCAAGCGGGCGCAATACAGCCGATAATTCCTGCGGTTTTTGGGCGTTAGCCACCGCCATTTCGAACGCTCGGGCAATTCCTCCACGTTCTTTCCACATAGGAACCAACGCCGAAATAGCTTTTATCCGTGAAGCTGGCGCGTTAGCAGGTCGTCCCCACTCTGGTGCAGATCCAGCTAGACCACCGCCGACCGAATTTACGCCGATGCCACCTCGTTCTTTGTCGCCGAACCCGGCAGCACGCACAAGCAGCTGAGCCAACTCAGCGGAATCCTCGCAATTGGAATCCGTCTGCCAGTCGACTCTCGTGGCGAGCTTCCTGAAGGCCCGTTTGTTCCGAGGATAGCCAAGCGCGCCCATCACTCCTAGCCATATCGCCTGATCTGACCCAAACGCCTCGATGTCGAGAGCAATCCCCGCAGCCTGCGAATGAAACCTCTCCAACCCAGCCGGTGCCACCGGCAACGGTGCCATTGGCACTTTTTCTTTGCCAAATCGTTGTTCCGGGAATGAGCGATTCGTGCTGGCCGAAGGTTTTGGGCTGGCTTTCCAGTTGAGCGCTAGTAGCGGGATAGTCGAACCGGTTGCCTTAAACGCTGGGCGACCCTCCGATTCTGCCGCCACCACATGTAGCACCACGCCGTTGTAACGAGGATCGGTGTGATGCCCGTGCGATCGCCAATCCGACTCACGCACATGGATCTCGATGTCACCACGAAACACCATACCGTCATCCCGCTCGACCACGGCATCGGTGAAGTCGGGGCCAAGCGATCCGCCCGGCTTGCCACCGTAAACGATTCGGTAAGCGTGGCCGTCTCGCCCACGTATCTCCGCACGTTCGAGCCCAGCGTTCCGCCACGCCATATGCAGTATCGCTTCAGGCCCAATCGAACGCTTCGAAGCACCGTATTTGCGGCTCGATTCCTTGACGCCAACGAATAACGCGGGCG
>CAVOCL010000140.1:0-5727 GCA_963694185.1 Dehalococcoidia bacterium | reverse complement strand
CCATTGATCACGATGCTCATCACGCCAGCCTTGCGCACGAGTTCGCCAGCGTCGTCTCGATCGAGAACTGCTTTCATTAGCCCGGGGATCAGCCCGTCGAGTTGTGCGCAGGGATTGCGCAGACCGGTGACCTCAACGACTGCTTCATCGCCAATGTGCAGCAGCGCGCCGGTTGGGAGTGCAAGCAGGTCGATATCGACGGTTGTAACGTTCTCACCCATCATCCCGGGAATCACGTCGAACCCTTTTTCACGAAGTTCATCAAAAAGCTCCGAGTGGATGAGATGAACCTGCCGCAGGTTAGGCTGAGTCGGGTCCTTTTCGACTCGACTACGATGCTTCACGGTAACCCCGTTGTGAGCATCGTTTTCGACACCCAGCCCGGCGACCAGTGTTATCGATGCCTGCGAAGGCTTCGACATCGTGTAGTTAGCACTGGAATGTACGGCTAGAACTTTCGAAGGCATTTATACGTCCTCAAGAAAAAGTGCCACTGGCGCGCTACGGTGCGAACAGGTCTGGGTCTTGAATATCGAATTCTTCATCGTCCGGATCGAACTGCTTCGCCGGCTCTTCATCCACAACTTTTTCGAGCGGTGCGAACGACAACATTAGGCGTTTGATGCCCTGCCCCGCAAACGCCACTGTAACTTGCATATCGCTGCCGATACCCGACGAACTAACGACCACACCCTCGCCAAACGCCCCGTGCCGCACCTTATCGCCAGCTGCGAACTGATCGCCTGAGCGTGCCGCCGGTCGAGGCGCAGGAGTTGAAGCTGTCCGCTTCGTCCACATAGGATCTGGTATTCGATCGGCGACTCGAGAATGACCTCGAATATCCTTCGTCGTGGTCAGCGAATCTGGGATTTCGACCAGGAATCTAGATGCCATTTGAGAGCCCGATTGGCCACGGAATCGACGCTGGAACGCCCTGAACATAAACAGCCGTTTCCGCGCCCGCGTCATCCCGACGTAGAGTAGTCGACGCTCTTCCTCCAGCTGCGTTGGGTCATCCACACTTCGAGAGTGCGGAAGCATGCCCTCTTCGAGCCCGACGAGAAATACAGCGTCGTACTCAAGGCCTTTCGCCTGGTGAAGTGTGATCAGCGTAATCGCCTCTTCTTCTACCTCGGTATCGTCACCACCCTGAAGTCCGTCTACATCTGAAACCAGCGCAACGTTCTCTAGGAAATCGATTAGCTGTCCACGCTCTTCGGAACCCGCAAACTGCTCGGCGGAAGCCTTCAGTTCCTGCAGATTTTCCATGCGCTCTTCGCCGCGCTCTTTGTCTTCACGCAGCATCGCACCGTATCCGCTACGTTCCACCGTGAGATCGATTAACTCGTTCGTATCGAGGGCGAGTGACTGTTCGATAAGCCGGGTGATCAGATCACCAAATGCCCCTACCGATTTCAGCGCCCGAGTAGCGAGTTCGGCATAGTAAGCAGGCGGATCCTCGTCGCCGAGTTGCACCCGGCTGATATCGAGAATTACATCGAGAACAGGTACGTTGTTTGTAAGCGCGACACGTCGGAGTTCGGCAACGGTGCGAGCTGAAATTCCCCGAGCGGGCACGTTGATTATGCGATCGAGCGCAGCGTCATCGGCCGGGTTGGCGACCAATCGCAAAAACGCCAGAATGTCCTTGACCTCTTTACGATCGTAGAACTTCACGCCACCGACGAGTCGGTACGGAATACCTTCCCGATTGCACGCCACTTCGAACGCCCGTGATTGTGCGTTGACCCGGTACATGACCGCTATTTCGTTCCGGCCAATACCGTCCTTAGTTTTCAGATCGGCAGCGGCTTCGAGAACGAGCCGAGCCTCTTCCTCTTCGTTATATGCCTCGGCAACCGTTATTCGCTTGCCGCGGTCGTTTTCGGTCCACAGATTTTTCTCCATGCGACCGTCGTTGTTTCCGATAACGGAACTGGCGGCTTCGAGGATGATCTGAGTGGAACGATAGCTCTGGTCGAGAGTCACGATCTTGGTGTTCTTGAACGTGCTCTGGAAGTCGGTGAGGTTCGATGGATCGGCGTGACGCCACGAATAGATCGACTGATCGGGATCACCAACCACGCAGATATTATCGTTGTTCATCGCAAGCATTCGAGCGACTTGGAACTGGATCGGGTTGGTGTCTTGAAACTCGTCGACAAGCAGGTGGTCGAAGCGGTTCTGGTACTTCTCGAGCATCTCGGGATGACCTTCGAGAAGCATGTAGGTTTTCAGCAGCAGATCGTCGAAATCAACGGCATTCGCTCGCTGAAGCGCACCATCGTACGCCTCGTAAACACGGGCGGCTATTTCGTCCCTGTAAGTCTCGGTGCGGCGTTCGAGTTGCGCCGGGCTACGCATGTTGTTCTTGGCATCGGAAATAATGCCCAGCAACGCTCTCGGCGGGAACTGCTTGGGGTCGATATCGAAGTCGTTCAGAATGCGGCGCGCTACCCGTGCCTGATCATCGGTATCGTAGATTGTGAACTCGGGTTTGAGTCCAACTCGATCGCCGTCTGACCGCAGCACTCGTGAGCAGAATCCGTGAAAGGTTCGAACCTGAAGTTCGTTCGAACCGGCGCCTACCAGACGTTCACAACGCTCTCGAAGTTCACGAGCGGCTTTATTGGTGAAAGTAACCGCAAGAATTTTCCATGGCGGGACACCTTTTTCACCAACCAGATAAGCAACACGGTGCGCCATGACACGCGTTTTTCCCGAGCCAGGGCCAGCGACAATAAGCAGCGGACCGTCGGCGTGTGTAACGGCTTCTCGCTGTCGGTCGGAAAGGCCTGCAAGTAGGTTTTCAGTGGGTGAAATCGAAGGCATCAAGCAATGTTAGCGGTCACCCGGCTACATGCTCGGCAATATGGCACGAATTTCGGGTTGGATTTATGCCAGGATCACGACAACGAGCAGCCCAAGATCCAGCGCTGCCTCAACATGTGATCGTTCGGTTCCTCGGTTGGAACCACAGATCACGTTTCAATGCCAGAGTAGCGTCATCAACTCGCCAGTAATAGCGGACTTGCCGATAGTAGGCGTTGATTCGCCAAACTCCAGTGATAGTGAAGTACTCAACATAGAATTCTGAATCACCGAACTCAGTCCAGCAGTTCGTCATCACGTCGAAATCATCGATCGTTTCAGCGTCGGTCGCCTTCAAATACTCGTGAACTACCGCCAGCACTTCCGATTCGGCTCGGGTCGACGGAATATTCGGAAGTTCAACGGGTTTGTTGAACAAGAACATAATCACCGCCACAGCCACGAACGCGCTGGGGACGCCGACGTAAAAAAATGTTTTCGCTGCCCTCCCCACGAAATGGAATCCGAACCGGCTCTGCCGGTAACCCTTACGTGGGGCGAATATGTCGAGAATGCTCATGCCAGAACCTGAATTGAAACTACCGGGTTGCCGGTTGGGCCAGCTGATCTTCGAGTGCTGAAACGTTAACGTGCTCGGTAACAAGCTCGATCATTCGTGCCAGCTTGTCTGGGTGGTCGAATCCAACCTTGGGCTGCAAGCCTTCAAGCTGTTCGGCCACATCGTGCGTGTTGCCTGGCACTACCACCAATGGAATTTCACGCTGCGACGCTTCGTAAACCACGTACTCAACAGGACGAATGCCTTTGGTCAATATCAGCGCACGGGTCGTGTCGGTCTGAATTGCTGCGAGTTGCACGTCTGGTCGGTCGCCACGAACGATGACACCGGTATTCTTACGGCTGGCGAAGTAGAACGGGCCCCAGTCGAGGACTAGACCGCCGATGAGGAAATTATCGAGTAAGCGATCCGACTGATCGTCGCCACTGAGGAACTCGCCACCCAAAAACTCGGCTACTTGCCCCAGCTTTGGGGCCAGCATTCGCCTATCGTCGGGAATTGAGCCAAACAGCTTTACGCCCGCTGATTCGAGATCGGCAGCGACCGTTCCGTCGGCGTCTTCAGCTCGGTACTTCGGGAGAGCATTGATAATCACCCCGGCTAAGCGTGATCCATACTCTTTCGCAGCGGCAGTAATGCCTTCGCCATATCGAGCGATCAAAAGAACCAGACCGTCTGTAGCGTTCGCCAGTTCCAAGTTTGTCTGTGCGTTGGATGATCCTTCAACGATGACGATCTTGGAGCCATCGGCAGCGCCAGAGATTTTCGAAGCGATATCGCCAATTGCGCCGCTCACCGGCAGGCTACCGGGCAACAGGCTGGAAAACACGCTGGCATCGGCCGAGGTGTCGCCAGCGTGGGCTTTGCCAATCGCTACCGGTGATTCCTTTGAACCAAGCCGGCTTGCCAGTGCGGCTGCGATAGCCGTCTTTCCCGAACGATCCGAGAGTGATGCGATGATCAGAGTCGCCATTAATATCCTCTAGAAGAACAACAAATCAGAAACTGCGCACAATCTTACTGGCATCGTGGCAGTTCTAGTCGTTTAACGAACGTGCAATAAGCAGGCGAAATTATAGCAGCGCGCACCGGAATCGCTGTATCGAATTCGCTGATCCGCCAACATTGACGAATCGAATGTCACGAACTGGCTCAGGCTCGTCGTTAGTTCTATTGCCTACCCACAAGCCTGCGGATACGATTGATTGCCGTGCCGTGTCACTACCATTCAGGTAGCACCGGCGCTGTGGTAGCCAAGCCGAGGTAGCTCAGTTGGTAGAGCAATGGACTGAAAATCCATGTGTCGGCGGTTCGAGTCCGCCCCTCGGCACCACTTAAGCTAACTCAAAATCGGTCAGTTTCATTAATTTGTATCTGGCCGTTTGTTGTTTTGACAACAATTCTGACAACGTTTTCAGATTACGTGCTTAGGTCAACCCCGTTTCGGTGCCCTGATCTTTTCGCCATCCTGGTTGATCGTCAGAGCAACGACGCTTCCAAAACGTGATCACACGTTCGATTCGATGCTTCACATGCCAAGCTACGAGCTCATTACACCGACGTCGGCACACCTGAACCAACAGGACCCGTGTACTCAAAGTCGTATGAAGCTGGTCGGTACTGCTTTGGCCAGGCTTCTGATCTGCCTTCGAGCTGCGCCTGAGCGTATAACGCCCAGTACGGGTTCCTCATCATCTCTCGGCCGATAAACACTGCGTCGGCCTGCCCTGCTTCGAGAATGTCTTCTGCCTGGTGAGCTTCAGTGATCAGTCCAACAGCTCCGGTCATTATTCCAGCCTGATTGCGAATCGCATCTGCGAATGGCACTTGGTATCCGGGTTTGAGTTCCAGCACCTGATTGGCGTTGTTACCACCAGCCGAGGCGTCAACAAGATCGACTCCAGCGTCTTTCATCCACTTAGCAAGCTGAACCGAATCATCGATGTCCCATCCGCCTTCAACGAACTCTGAAGAAGATATTCGAACGAACAAAGGCGCTGATTCTGGAATCGCCTTACGAATTGCTCGAATCGTTTCCAGTGCAAACCGGCAGCGGTTCTCGAGCGATCCACCGTATTCGTCTGTTCGCTGGTTCGAGATGGGCGACATGAACGAACTCGCCAGATAGCCGTGAGCAAAGTGAAGCTCGACAATCTTGAACCCGGCTTCCAACGAATACAGAGCGCCATCAACGAATTGCTGGGTAATCTCTGCGATTTCCGGCTTCGTCAATTCATGTGGCATGCCGAAAGACTCGTCGAACGGAATCGCGCTCGGCCCAACGATCTGCCATCCTTTTTCATCCAGTCCAAGGTTTCTTTTCGGGGTGTTCCAGG
>CAVOCL010000139.1:0-5758 GCA_963694185.1 Dehalococcoidia bacterium | reverse complement strand
CGAAAACGAAAACTAATCGAATTTG
Source organism: Dehalococcoidia bacterium (assembly GCA_963694185.1). Classification (GTDB taxonomy): domain Bacteria; phylum Chloroflexota; class Dehalococcoidia; order Lucifugimonadales; family Lucifugimonadaceae; genus Lucifugimonas. Next base: position 5,733 of record CAVOCL010000139.1, on the reverse strand, counting down.
TAAACGCTGCACGCGCTTGAACACACCCCGAAGCCAATAACCCGCCGAAAAAACTCTCACAGAAACGTTAGGCGAAAAAACAGTCTCGGCGTATACTTGAAGCTGAACCTCGGTTCATTCAAACAAGCCCCGTATCGAACAGGGGCATCTCGGAGTTTTATCTGTGTTCTCGAACTTTGGCCCCTTGCAAATCGCCGCCATACTTATCCTCGTCCTGCTCCTCTTCGGAGTAGGCAAACTGCCGCAAGTCGGCAAAGGAATGGGACAGGCGATCAACGAGTTCAAATCTGCCATCGGCTCCAAGGACGAAGAGTCCGATGTCGACACTGGCGACAAGACCGACGACGCTAAATCCAGCTAGTCGGCTCTAACTAAGTGGCGCAGCCAACTCACCAAGCACGAACGTAACTAGAGCGTCGACATCAGCGCTCTACTTTTCGCGTCCTCGCTCAGCGAGTCTCACGAGCAGCATTCCGATCTCGAACAGTAGTATCACTGGAATCGCCACGATTATCTGCGATATGGGATCGGTTGGTGTCACGGCCGCCCCAAAGATGAAAGCGATCAGAATCATCCATCGGCGCTTCGTCTTTAGCCACTTCGACGTAATTACTCCGACTTTGGCCAGCAAAAACATCACAATCGGTAGTTCAAAAATCGTTCCAAGCCAGAACACAATCCCAATAGTCATCGACACAACTGATGCGGTCGTAATCTGAGGCAGTGCAAGATCGCTCTGGAACTCCAGCATGAACTCAAAAAGGCGAGGAATAAGCACCACGTAAGCAAACGTGGCTCCAATGGCGAACGAAATCAGCGCACCGGGAATCAGAAAATATATGTACTTCCGCTCGCTGGATTTCAAACCTGAACGGAAAAATCCTGACATCTCCCAAAGAAAGTAAGGCAACGCAGCCGTAAGCCCGGCCATCACCGCCAGCTTCGCAGCCGCCACCCACGCCTCGGTAAGCGTCAGCTGAATAATGTCCCCACCAGCAGCTTTGATTAGCGCTCGAGAATCAGCCGTGAACTGCTCAAATATCCACGAGAAGTTAAAGATCGCAACTACAATGAAAATTACTGCAACAATCGCCACCCGGAACAAACGTCGTTTAAGTTCGTTCATGTGGCCAAGAACCGACATGGCGTTGTCGTTCAAGACTTCACCTCGCCAGAATCGTCATCCGAACTAACGTCGGAATCGGCTGCCATCTCAGACTCTGAAGAATTCTTCGGTGACGGCTCATCGTCATCGGCAGCAGCATCTCCGCCCAAGTCCAGATCCGGAATAGAGTTACGAATCTCCGAATCAACCTTCACAGGCGGTCGGCTCGACTTCCAATCTCGTGGAACGGAACCCTCAGCGAGCGTCTTAATCGCCTTCACATCCTCGGCCACCTGATCAAGCGCCAGATCTTCTTTGAGCGACTTCACGCTCTCTTTCACGCCCTCAACATCAATCTGATTCTTCAGATCCTCAAGATCGATAGCCTCGGTGATCAGCGACTGAAGGGCATCCCGCTGGCGTTTCAAATCTGTATAGACCTTACGTCCGTCGCGAATGCCTTCGATCAGGCGTTTAGGCCCCAGCACAAACAGCGCTATTGCCCCAATTACAAGAATTTCGAATCCGCCAAGCCCGAAGAAGCTCATTACAGCAACCTCGACTCGGAATCGTCAAAAGAGCCCGCGTGCCCAGGGCAAGAAAGCCCATCAGCCTTCAAGAATCCCGACTCTTTCAGCAGTTCACTTGTTGCACACATTGGCAGCCCAACAACATTCAAATAACACTCATCGTAACTCGCAACCGGCGCGAACGAACGATCCTGAATACCGTAACCACCGGCCTTATCCAAAGGCGAACCCGAAGAAACGTACTCAGAAATCGCCTCATCATCCAGGCTACGGAACATCACAGAAGTACTCACGCGTTTCATGTGAGATTCTCCAGAGGGACTAATTATCGCCACCCCAGTGGTCACAATGTGAGCTCGCCCATTCAAACGATTCAACATCTCTGTCGCATGGCTCGCCGACTCTGGTTTTCCGAGTTCATCACCATCCAGCACAACAATCGTATCGGCACCAAGAACGTAGTGCCCCGACCGAGACGCAGCAACCGATTTCGCCTTAGCCAAAGCCAACAACTGAACAGCGTCGTTCAACTCGCCTCCAGCGGCCAGCAGCTCGTCTTCATCTACGGAAGCGGGAATCACCTCAATGGCAACACCTGCCTCTCCAAGAATCTGCGACCTGCGCGGCGAACCACTAGCGAGAATCAGCCTCTTCTGGCTTGAATCTGAAATTGCCAAACCAGTTAGTCCTGAGATTCCTGCAAGGTGAGCATGCTGATCGTCTCGATGTGCCGAGTTTGCGGGAACATGTCAACAGGCCTGAGTGTCTCCAACTTGTACATCCCGCCCTCGCAAAGCAAATCCAAATCACGAGCCATTGCCGCAGGCTCGCACGAAACCATCAACACCTTTTTGGGCTTCAGCTTCTTTACAGAATCCAGCACGTCGGGGTGACACCCGACCCGAGGCGGATCGAGCAGCAACATATCAACATCCTGATCCCATTCGGCCAAAATGTGCTCAGTTTTGCCCTCAATGAACTCTACGTTTGTTGCGCCATTCAAGTTCAAGTTGGCATCTTCAATCGCCGAAGCCGATTCTTCAATACCAACCACCTGTTTCACATAAGGCGAAATAAGAACAGCGAACACACCAACGCCGCAGTAAGCATCGATCATCACTTCACTACCATCGAGCTCAAGCAACTCTCGAACCTCGTCAACAGCCCTTGAAAGCTGACCCGTGTTCACCTGGAAGAACGAAGAAGCAGCAACCCGGAATCGTGATCCTCGAACCTCTTCCTCGTAGTGCTGCTCACCTGTCACAAGATCCAGGCCCGCGATATCCATTCGGGGCTGAACCAGCATCGAATCCGCATTGGCGCCAACCCGAATCGACATCTGCGTCTGGCCGTCCATCTTGTCTTGAACAAGCGCGATAGTCTCGTTTACCTTCTCGTCCATCAACAAACACTCTTCGATGCGAACAAACTTGCGGGTAACCATGTTCTTGTACCCAACCTGACCCGCATCCTCGTACTTTCCAATCGTGAATCGGCCGTGGTTCCGGTATCGAAGTCTCTTCTCACTCTCGACAGTCAGATCAACTTCAACGCCCGAAAGATTCTCGTACTTATCGATTTCGCGCTGCACCCGTTCGCGTTTCAGCTGCAACTGGTGCCCGTACGAAACGTGCTGCCACTGGCAACCGCTACATTCCAGAAAATACTTGCACTCAACCTCAATACGCTCGGCCGCAGGCTCCAAAACCTGAGCAACTTTCGCGGCTATACGTTCAGGAAATCGCTTCTGAACCTCGGCGATCACAACTTCGCCCGGCAATCCACCCGAAACAACAACCGGTGCGCCTTCAATATCGGTCACTGTATCTCCGGCATCGTTCATCGCTCCGAGAGTGATCTCGAACTTATCGCCTGGATTCAGATCGACGTGTTCCGTCAAATCCGGTCCGCTATAACGCTGCCTGCGCTTTCGTTTACCCATACAGAAACCAGTGCCTCAGCGATGACTTAAGCAGTCATCCTTGCCCTAAAAAATAAACCAAACTAGTTTGGGTCTTCTGTTATTCTGGACTAGTTCGGGCTCAGTTGCGCCCATATTGGCAACCAGATGCTCATTTCAACTAATTCGAATCGAACATTATTCGTTGGTTTCTAAGATAGAAAATAATGCCTCGCCAACACGGGAACGTAAGCTCCCCGACTGGTTCAAGGTAAAAGCCCCCGGTAGTGAGAAATTCCTTGAGATTCGCAAGAAAATCAAAGGAGCCAGCCTCAACACCGTTTGTGAAGAAGCCGCCTGCCCGAACATAGGCGAATGCTGGGAGCGCGGCACCGCCACTTTCATGATTCTCGGCGACACCTGCACTCGAGCCTGCTCCTACTGCAACGTCAAAACCGGCTGGCCCGGAACTATCGACCTCGCAGAGCCGATTCGCGTCGCCAACACCGTCAAGCAGATGGAACTGAACTACACAGTCATTACATCTGTCGACCGCGACGATCTACCCGACTACGGCTCTGGCATATTCGAACAAACCATCCAACAAGTTCGACACATGAACCCAAACTGCAAAGTCGAAGTTCTAATTCCCGACTTTGAAGGCGTGTTCGAAGCGCTTGAACGCGTCGTAAAAGCCGAACCTCACGTCTTGAACCACAACATCGAAACCACTCGCCGTGTGTTCAAGAAAGTTCGCCCCCGTGGCAACTACGATCTCTCACTCGAACTCCTAAAGCGAGTGAAAGAAATCAACCCGTTCATGCCTTCGAAATCAGGCATGATGGTCGGCCTTGGCGAAACCAAATCTGAACTACTCCAAACCATGGCAGATCTCAGGGAGGTCGACACCGACCTGCTCACGATTGGCCAGTATCTGCGACCGTCAAAACGCCACCACCCGATCATTCGCTTCTACCGTCCCGAAGAGTTCAAGGAACTCGAAGAAGCGGGCCTTGAGATGGGCTTCAAACACGTTGCGTCCGGCCCGCTGGTACGCAGCTCGTACCATGCTGACGATCAGCACAACGCCGCTATCGACAAGATCCGCGATTCAGCAACAGCGTCTGCAAACGCCAAAAGCTAATCGATGTCGACCCTCTACGTCGTCGCCACACCAATCGGTAACCTGTCCGACCTCACGAAGCGCGCCATCGAAATACTCTCGGCAGTCCCCGTAATAGCAGCGGAAGACACCCGAGTTACCCGCAAGCTACTCAATCATTTGGGAATATCGCCTCAACTCGAAAGCCTTCACGAACACACCACTCCAGAACGATTCGACGCCCTCGTATCGAAACTCACCAATGGCGATATAGCGCTTGTGACCGATGCCGGCACACCCGCTATCAGCGATCCCGGATCATCCCTCGTGGCCGCCGCAGTTGAAGCCGGTCACGACGTAATCCCTCTACCCGGACCTTCAGCAATCGTCACCGCACTCTCGATAACAGGCTGGGCGTTCGACCGATTCCTGTTCCTTGGATTCCTGCCAAGAAAAAAGAAAGAACGCATCGAAGCGATCACAGGCATATTGAACGAACCGGGACCCATCGTCATCTACGAATCCCCACACCGAGTAAAAGCAACCCTCACCGACATCACTCAAGTCCTTCCAGATCGCCAACTCGTCATCTGCCGAGAGCTAACAAAACTCTACGAAGAAACCTTCAGAGGTACTGCGAAACAGGCGGCCGACCACTTCAGCGAACCACGCGGTGAATTTGTAATCGTCATCGAAGGTGGCACCGCGCTACCCGAAACGGAAATCTCTGACGACGAAATACATACCCAGCTAACAAAACTGAAATCTGAAGGCATAAAAGGCCGAACGCTCGTCGAACAAACAGTCGAACTCACCGGGGCTCCCAAAAACCGTGTCTACCGGCTGTCACTGGCCAAAGACCAGTAACGAACAACGCCCCACGCCTCAATCACCAAAATCGACACGTTCTAATCACCAAAAATACGGGCTGAATCCACCCCTGCCCTCGCTATAATGAATCTCTAGTAATTCCCGATGTCGTCACGAACAAAACTCGCCTGCCAACATCGCTCAGCCTGCCAGTAACAAAACAGCAAACCGGAAACCTCACTTGCCCCGCAAAATCCTAGTCGCCGTCGCATGGCCGTACGTAAAC
>CAVOCL010000138.1:0-5758 GCA_963694185.1 Dehalococcoidia bacterium | reverse complement strand
GTACCTTCGAACCCGCTTGACACCGACGTCAACTCAGTTCTCTCGAACTCTGGTATCAAACAGGTTGTTGCCTACGACGCGACCACGCCTTCACAGCCGTGGAGAATCGCTTCGAAGGTTGGAACTGGTGCATACACTTCTCAGACCGATCCTGGTCTGACGAGCGTTACATCTGGTTCTGGTTTCTGGGTAGAGACTTCGGACTTCGAAGACCAGAAGATTGCACTTGAGGGCCCAACTGGTCCTGGTGATGCTCGACCGGGCCTGACCACGATTCCGACCGGAAACGGCTGGAACTTGGTTGGTGTGGTTGACCAAAGCCGAGCACAGACGCAGGCTGCACACAAGGGTGTGACCCTGACCCGACCGGATAATAACGGTACCGGTCAGGCTGTAACGGTTGTGTCGTACTTCAACACCGTGAACAACGGTCGTGCGTACCAGTTCGATACCGTCAGGTCTCAGTTCAACGAGCTGACTACCACGAACCCGATCAAGATTGGATCAGGTATCTGGGTATTCATCAGCCCGCAGGACAACGGACAGCTCCCGCACATCGTCCCGTAAAGACGACTGCAAGAGTAAAAACGTAATAACGGGCGCCCCCCTTCCGAACTATCGGGAGGGGGGCGTTCTGCTGATATAGATAATGATTTTGACAACGGGCGTCGGAGAGATGAAATATGAAAGCTAGACTGGTAGGGATGCTGATAGTGACCGCCGTTCTGGCAGGTCTGATCGCTGGAATTGGCGAACAGGCAAATGCTCAGGGCGATATCCCTCAGATCAAGGCGGTCACACTTCACGGTGAAGTGACGATTTCTGGCGGTAACGATCCAAACGGAATGATCATCACGGCCAAAATCGATGATTGGGTTTCAAACTCGGTCGTTGTAGGCGAACAGACTCCGAATCATTTTGTCGGTCTGTTCATCCATGCTCCGGATAATCTCGTTGGAAAAGATGTGACGTTCTGGCTTGAAGATCAGGTTCAGGCCGACGAGAAGACCCTTTACGCGTTTATCGATCAGTTCGGTACTTCAAAGTTCGATTGGGCTCTTCCTCAGTTGCGACAGCAAAACCTGAGATTCCCTTTCGCTCCAATTCCGACTCCGACGCCGACAATGATTCCGTCATCGCCTACCGCGACTCCGGTCATTCTTGCGCCAACTTTCTATGAAGGTCGGGTTCGAACAGGATCGGTTCCGCCGCCAGATGGCACGCTGATCTACGCGGTCATCGATGACTACGTGACTCCGTTCGCCTCAGTGTTCAACGGTGAATATTTCTTGACCGTCGATCCGCTGATGGAGCAGTACGCTAATCGTCCTGTGGAGTTCTACATTGGCGATATCAAAGCGTTGCAAGGCGACGTTTTTGAAGATGGTATTCGCAGGCAAAACTTCCTGCTGGTGTTCCCACCACTGCCAACACCTACGCCTGAGCCGACTCTTACGCCTGAGCCGACTCTTACGCCGACTCCGACGCCAACAAACACGCCGACTCCAACTCCGGAGCCGACGCGCACGCCTACACCGACTCCCACACCAACTGTTGTGCCAACAGCCACGCCAACGCCAACTCCGATCGCAGATATTCCTGCGACGGTTGCGTTCGAGGCGACTGCCGCTGCAATAGTGGTCGAAGAGACAGCGAGTGGCTCGTGTAGCGCCCGTGAAGGTGGCCCGGCTGGTTTGGGTAACGTTGCACTGCTACTAGCGCCTCTGGCGTTGCTGGCGTGGCGACGACTTGATCGCAACGCTAAGCAGAACGGATAAAGCCGTTCTCTGGTTGCCAGAGTTCAAGTACTAACAAAAAAAGCCCCTGCAATTCGCAGGGGCTTTTTACTTTCAGAATTATTCTGTGCAAGCAGCAACCATGAACTGGCTTACAACGAATTCGAATCCCGACTCAATCGGAGCGTTTTTGCAACACAACAACTGCACGTTCGTCTGGTAGCCCGCTCTTGTTGACGGTCAACTTCGAAGTCGCCTCAAATTCCTTCACGCCGAGTTCGGTCAGAAGTCGCTGCATAGCGGCGCTTGGCTTGCCCGATGCTGCGTCGTAGCCAGAGGGAACGATCATCTTTGGCTCAAGGTTCCTGATGACCGCCGACATTTCGTCGGGTTCAAGTCCCTGAGATTCAGTGTTGATGATAAGTACGTCGACCTTGCTTATCTGCTGGACTGACTGGGCTGACGGCTGATAGCCAGGGTTACCCAGTGTTGCGACCTGCAGACCATCGGCATCGATGACGTAGACGGTGTTTATCTCTTGCGAAATCGAGGGATCATCGGCTGGAGTGGCAACGCCTCTCACGCTCAGGCCACCAATCTCGTATTCACCAGGTCCTGCCAGAACGTGGTGATCGCTAACCGGGTAGCTAGAACGCTCACCCTTGCTGTAAACGAAGACGGTATTGTCGTCATCGAGATCAGTCTGCTTTGGCAGTCCGCCTTGATGATCAACTACCACAATGCCCACAGAAGATCGTATTTCAAAAGTAGAGTTGCCAAGCCAGTGAATTTCCATACGGACGTACCCCGATTAGATCGATATTTCGCGTCGTCGATAGAAAATTTATTCAACTTACGCGCAGTTCAGAAATCAATTTAACTATGCGCACGAGAAAGCGTCAACGAAATACCTGACCAATACGGGTAATTCAGTTCAAATTTGGTTCACATTCAGGGTTACCAAAGCAACCTCAATCGAATACCCCACGGCTGGTATTTAGCGCACGATACCAACTGCCAGATTACATACGCCCCCACACCTTGAATGCGAGCAGGTTTCGAAGGGTAAGATAGCCGGCCCATTCGACCTTTGCAGTGGCAAGTTGATGCTCACGATCGCCGTACGACCAGAATGCCTTCCAACTACCGTCGTCGGCCTGTGCAGCGATCTCGTAGTCCAACTGTGATTGCACGGAGTCTTCAAGCTCATCAGCAAGCAGACTGTCGGGTTTCGGGGCGAACCATAGTGGTCTCCCACCGTAGTTCTGCCAATCGTTCGCGTTTCCGCTCGTCACCAGATGAACCCCTCGACGCAATTTCGGATCCAGACGTTCAGCCACCACATCCGGCGCCATTTCGGCCATCCGCATGAAGCACATCATTACGTGAACTTCCATATCGTCGGGCAATGCATCAAATGACCCTTCGGCCATCGTTGTGACCTCGTCGAGAAATTCTGTGCTGACTATTTGCGAATAGAGATGCAGATAGCCTGCGATTTCGGCTCCGGGATTGGATCGCTTCAAAATGTTCAGTTGATCGCCAACCGGTTGGTAGTCCCACCATGGCGCACGTGGATAATCGTCGCTGCGGGGCCCGACGGGGTCCCAGCCGCCGATGTTTCTGTCAAAGGCGTTCACCCAGTAATCGATACCATCCCGAACAAGCGGGTCATCCCCCGCTACTTCAAGTTCGCGCAAAACTTGGAACGCCAGCGTGCCAGAGAATGGCGAAGAAAATGGCATCCGCACATCGGGTTCGATACCGTGGCCAAACCCTCCATCATCGTTTTTAAACTTTCGTAGTTCGATTAGTACCGACTCGACCGTTCCCGTTCCGAAGTGAAAATCGAACTGCGCTCGTTCGAGTGGGCGGGCATTTTCATGTACGAAACTGGCGGCATGGTCGAACGCACTACTCGTCAGCGATTCCATAGGTTCTGGCCGCCAGTCTTCGTAATCAACATATCCAATAGTCTAATTGCATAGAGCATCCGGTTCATCGAGCCCAAATTACCGTTGACGCTCGGGAAAACCGCATGCTAACTTCGTGACGTTCAATCCTGTAGCGTGTATGTCACAGTAGTGAGTCTTTATTTGAGGCCAGTATGCCGACTCTGACAGCGAGAAAACGAGAGATTCTCAAGTTCATCGTTTCTGAACATGTTCAGACAGCGTCCCCTGTCGCATCAAGCGCGGTCGCCCGTTCGACCAGCCTCAAAGCTAGCGCCGCAACGATTCGTAATGAAATGGTTGCGCTCGAAGAGGATGGGCTGATTCATCGCCCGCACGTTTCGTCGGGCGGCGTTCCTTCGGATCGTGGTTATCGTCATTTCGTAACATCGCTTAATCCTGAGGCCACGCTGAACTCCGCGGTAGCTGCGCAGATTGACCAAGAGTTCACGTCGGTACACACCGATGTTGAAGAGTGGGTCGATTCTGCATCAGAAATTCTGGCCGGCTTGATGGACACCCTGGCCTTCACCACACTGCCCCGTACTGCACCCGCACCGGTGAAAAGTGTCGAGTTACTTCGGCTTCAAGAAATGCTCGCGGTAGTAATCGTAGTGCTGCAGGGTGCGAGCATTTACAAGCAAGTCATTAATCTGGACTCATCTGATTCTGATTCTGCGATCGAACATGCCCGGAACCGTCTGAGTGAAGTGATAGTTGGTGTTCCAGCTAACAATGTGGCAGCTCATGCAGGCCGTGTAGGCGGAGGATTGGAGCGCAGGGCCTTCGATTCAGCTGTAACCGCTCTACAGAAGCACAACACGGGTTCCAGTGTGGAAAAACGGATCAGCGGCATGGGCAAGCTATTCCAACAGCCGGAACTACTGGCCGATCCAAGTATGTCGCAAGGCGCCATGTGGATGATCGAAGATACATTCGCAGCCTCGGTATTTGAAGAAGTGAGTGAACCGAGTGGCATGGCCAGCGTGGTTATCGGCGAAGAAAATTCCGAAGAATCGCTCAAGAACTATTCGGTCGTATTCAGCAAGTACGGAACGCCCGGCACTGCCGAAGGTATGATCGGCGTGATGGCTCCAACTCGTATGGAGTACGAAACTGCTATTCCCGCAGTGCGATATCTCGCGAGTCATCTTGATCAGATGACTTTGTTGTTCTACAGCGGCTTGTAGAACAAACCCGTTTCCCTAACTCTCGTTATTGGGTTCTAACCCACATTCGGTTTCAACGCGTCTCAGGTTTATAATTAATTTGTTCGCCCTGTTCACTGCAGTGAACTCGATTTAGGAACTAAACAGACTTTCGCCACGAGGCAGCGGCCGCTTTTATATGACAACTAGCAAACGTGATTATTACGAAGTTCTCGGTGTCGCCAACGATGCCACGCCGGAAGATCTCAAAAAGGCGTTTCGTAAACAGGCGCTGAAGTTCCACCCCGACCGTAACAAAGAGGCCGACGCCAGCGATCGTTTCAAAGAAGTAAACGAGGCGTACCAGGTACTCAGCGATCCGAAGCGTAAAGCGCAATATGACCAGTTCGGTCATCAGGGCGTGAACGGTCAGGCGGGTCGCGGATTCGACGGGTTCGAGGGATTTGGTGGATTCGGCGATATTTTCGATTCCTTCTTTGGAGGATCCACCGGCCAGGCATCGAGCCGAGGCTCCGATCTTGAGTTCCAGATAAACGTATCTTTCCGTGACGCTGCTTTTGGCGTTCCTCGCGAACTCGAACTCAACCGGATGGAACGTTGTGATCGTTGCGATGGCAACAAGGCTGAACCCGGCACCAAAGTTGTGGAATGTGCCACATGCCACGGTGAAGGCAAGGTACGTCGCACCCAGCGAACGTTCTTTGGCCAGTTCCAGCAGGTAACGGCCTGCCCCACCTGCCAGGGTGAAGGCCAGACCGTGAAGACTGCTTGCACGCAGTGTTCAGGCCGTGGAACCGAACGAAAAGTTCGAAAGATCGAAGTTCAGATCCCTGCTGGAGTTGAACACGGCACGCGACTGATCGTTCACGGTGAAGGCGAATCGGGTGGGCGCGGCATGGGA
>CAVOCL010000137.1:0-5809 GCA_963694185.1 Dehalococcoidia bacterium | reverse complement strand
CGATCTCGAGCAGGATCGTCTGGTCGTGACGAATCAACGTTCATCACCGAGTCGTACAGCGTCCAAACGACATCAAGCGTTGAAGTAGCACTGAACGAATGCTTCTCATCGCCGGTCATCAGGGTCATCAATTTGCCGAGGTCCTCGTACGAGTAATCGGTCTGTCGGAGCAGCGTCATGAATTGCTATCGTCTTTTTGAAACTTCTTGAACCTAGATAAAATCCTACAAGTTCAAGTTAACTTGAACTCAACAGCAGTTTCTGTGACTTGTCACTTTTTATTCGGTGATTATGTGTTCGCCAATCAAGCGAACTATCCCCACGTGAGCCGTATTTGCCTGAAGGGCAAACCAAACACGTAATACACTTTCGGTTCATGAAGCAGCCAGCCAGCCCTGAATCCAAAATGCCCACGGTAACAACAAGCGCGAGTCGGCGCCGACCACTGCTGCTTCTAGCCATCATGCTGCTCGTCGTCGTTGGCGTACCAGCTCTCGCACGCCCCCAACACATACCCGAACCATTCGATCACGCCGTGATCGAACAATTCGAATCAGCCGCACCAGAACTCGTGTTTCTTGGGAATTCGCTGCTCGATAACCGCATCGACCCCGACGTATTCACCGAACTCACCGGAAAGCCGACCGTATCGCTGGCGATCGAAGGCACGGCTCCCGGAATCTGGTACCTGCAGCTAACGAACATAGTGGCCGCCGCCCAAAACTCGCCCGCCACGGTATTCATCTTTTTCCACGACGACCTGATCACCCGTCCAATATCTTTCACCGGAGTCGAAGACCGTAGCCTCGTCGGAAGTCTCACCCACTCCAACAACAGTGAATACGGCACCGTTCAACAAAAACCACAATCGATTGGCGGAAAAATCCGATCGGCATTCCTAACGCTCTACCCCATCGCCGATTCCGCTCGTAACCAAAGCACCAGTCCAATCAGTTCAATCGGTGCGCAAATCGCTGGCCTCTCAAACGCCGAACTAACCAGCGGTGCCCTGCAACTTTTCTCGTTCGCTGACAAACGCGAACAAACGGCAGTGATCCAACAGCCAAAATTCCACGGGACGTTTGATTCGAGAAAAAGCGATTCATTTCTGCCTTCGATAATCCAGCAAGCAAACACTCTCAACATCGAACTAGTGATCGTCAGGGTCGCCGCAAGACCCAACAACGATGGCAGCCCAAACGAACCCGAAACGCTCGCCAAGTACACCACAGACCTCGCTAACTATCTCGAAGAAAATAGCGTGCGATATATCGACATGACAGGGCACATCGAAGACGGTGCAATCGACGCAGCGATGTACTACGACGGCTACCACCTGAAGAACCGATTCCGAAATCACTACACCGAATTCTTCGCCGAATGGCTACTCGCCGATGCTGAGAGGAACGAAGCTCAGGAAGATCAGCCATGACCTTCCAATCACTCGAATACGCTGTTCTATTAGTGCTGGTCTTTGCGGTCTACTGGTTCCTAACCCGCCGCCTACAGAACCTGCTTCTACTCGGCGCCAGCTACGTTTTTTACGCCTACGTCGACCCCCGAATGGCACTGCTGCTCGGCGGCTACACCGTAGTCAACTACTTTGCAGCCAGACGCATCAAAGAAGGCGATCCGCAAAACTCAAAACGCTATCTGCTAATTGCAGTCGGAACCTCGCTGGCTGCCCTGGCATTTTTCAAGTACGCCGGATTCTTCGTCGATAGTCTGGCAGAGGCTCTCAACGCCGTCGGGCTCGCCGACTTCGATTCAACCCTCAAAATAATCCTCCCAGTTGGTATTTCGTTCTACACGTTCCAATCGCTCGGCTACGTGATCGACGTCTACATGAAGCGCACCCACGCACGCACCAACTTCATCGACGCCGCGCTATTCATTAGCTTCTTCCCACAGCTAGTTGCGGGTCCAATCGAACGTGCCTCAGCACTACTCCCACAGTTCGAGCGAGCGCGAAAGTTCAGTGCCGAAAGAACGGCGTCTGGCATTTCGCTACTGGCATGGGGACTCTTCAAGAAACTCGTTGTCGCCGACAACGTCGGGATGATCGTCGACAACATATTTTCAGCAAACCAACCCGGCGCGGCCACACTCTGGGTTGGCGTGCTGGCGTTCGGAATCCAGATACTTGCCGATTTCTCGGGCTACACCGATATCGCACGTGGCACCGCACGATTATTCGGAATCGAGCTATCGATTAACTTCCGCCACCCATGGCTGGCAACATCACCCGCTGACTTCTGGCGACGCTGGCACTTGACGCTATCAACATGGCTGCGGGACTACGTCTACATCCCACTCGGCGGAAATCGTCAGGGGCGAGTCTCTACAACGATCAACCTCATAATTACCTTCGCGCTAGGTGGACTCTGGCACGGCGCTGCATGGAACTTTGTTTTGTGGGGCTTACTCCACGCCGCGCTCATTCTCATCTGGCGTGCCGTCAGCACCCTTAACCTCAGATCGATCAAACCGGTATCGACAATACTCACCTTCACCATAATCAGCGCCAGCTGGCTGCTATTTCGAGAAGGCGATCTTTCGTTCATAGGCGACAACATATTTGCCAAATCAAACGACCTTCAGTTAGCCGCAGCCCTCGCTGCAACTACCCTGCTCTACTCGATTCCCCTATGGCTGCATGCCGTAATTGACCAACCACGAATCGAACAACTCTGGACGCGAAACGACGTGAGCAGAACAGTCGCATTGACCGCACTCACGCTCACGTCATTTATCGGAATCTTGTTACTTCGAGCCGACGTCTCAACTGAATTTATCTACTTCCGCTTCTAGCAAAAAGAAGACCTACGAACCGGTCAACCAGCCCGCTATCTTCTCGCAGTTTGTCGAAGGATCGAGCAAGTTGCCATCGTCACCCTCGTACATGAACACCACGTTTCCAACCACCGTGTAGTCGTTGTAGGTTGGGTATCGGGTCGTGCAATTTCTGGCAGGCGTCACATCATTTGAACGATCGCTGCTGCGACTCCAAGCGTCTTGGCATCTTCGGCCGAAGCGTAAATCAGAATGCCAACCTCAGTCTAATTCATATAACCCCACTTGAACGTCGTCGCCCCCGGGTAATCGAGCACTAAATCTTTCTGCGCCTTCCAGCCGACCGCCTTCACATCATCCTTCGTGAAAATCTGGCCCGATTCGACCATACGAATCAGCTGCGTAGTGCCCCCGCCTTCACCACCAGATGCCACCAGCGATTCATCTTCAGTCCCACATGCAACCGCCACTACTGCGATCAACAGTGCTGAAATCAACAGCAGTTGAACTCTAGAAATAAGAAGTATTCGATTCATCGGTGATGACCTTCTGTGCGACCGTACGAAGTGAGGAAGTAAAACAACCCGACGATCTTACTCGTAAACAAATCAAACAGAGCGCCAATTTTGGAACAGGGCTGTTAAACGAATCAGGCCACCTTACTGGTGACCTGATTTGTTCGATTTCGAAATTTCACAGCTTGAACAACTGCGAATTCAAATACTCAGTTACTTACGAACCCGCACCGGTCAACCAGTCCGCTACCTTCTCGCAGTTTGTCGAAGGATCGAGCAAGTTACCTTCGTCACCCTCGCACATGAACACCACGTTTCCAACCACCGTGTAGTCGTTGTAAGTCGGGAATCGAGTCGTGCATGTAGCAGGCAATACATCGTCTGAAAGGTCGGACTTGGGCTCTAGATAAGAAGCTGAGAACGACTTCGACGTAAAACCAGTGTTCGCCTTTACAGCGGAAGAACCGACAGGACGTCGGCAAGAGATTCTGTCAGTTAAATCGCCATCACGAGCCTGATTGTCACTCTCGCGGCGGAAGGTCTGGTCTTCTGCGGCTGCAACTCCGAGCGTCTTGGCGTCTTCGGCCGAAGCGTAAATCAGAACACCAACCTCAGTCTGATTCATGTAACCCCACTTGAACGTGGTGGCTCCTGGGTACTCGAGCTGGAAATCTCTCTGGCCTTTCCAACCGATTGCCTTGATATCGTCCTCGGTAAATATCTGGGTCGACTCGACCATGCGAACTCGCTGCGGCGTGTCATCATCACCACCAGATGCCACCAGCGATGTGTCTTCAGCCGTACCGCAAGCGACTGCCACAACGGCTATCAATAATGCAGAAATCAGCAGTAGCTGAATCCTGGAAACTCGTAGAAATCGATTCATCAAAAATAGCCTTTAGTGCAACCGTGCGAAATAGGGGGTAGAACGACGAATCAATGGTACCCGGAAACCTGCCCAATGACTGATGCGTTTGTTACAACTGTTTAAAAGTAATCAGGCCACCAAAAAGGCGACCTGATTACTTTTACATTCGTTCGTTTGGGCAATGGGTCGCACGCAATTGCGAAACCCACTTGCCGGCAAACCCTACGGAGCGGTGAGCCACCCGGCGGCCTTCTCGCAGTTGGTCGAAGGCTCAAGCAGATTGCCTTTGTCGCCCTCACACATGAACACCACGTTTCCAACCACTGTGTAGTCGTTGTAAGTCGGGTACCGGTTCGTGCAACCTCTAGCAGGCACTACATCATCTGAACGATCCGAATCGGGCTCCAAATAAGAAGCTGAGAACGACTTCGTTGCGAATCCAGTGTTCGCCTTCACAGCCGACTGACCAGCAGTATCCCGGCAAGAAATTCTGTCGGTTAAGTCACCGTCACGGGCCTGATCATCGCTCTCACGTCGGAACGTCTGTTCGATTGCTGCTGCAACTCCTAGAGTCTTTGCATCTTCAGCCGAGGCATAAATCAGAACACCAACCTCGGTCTGATTCATGAAACCCCACTTGAACGTCGTCGCTCCGGGATATTCGAGCAAGAAATCTTTCTGCCCCTTCCAGCCGATCGCCCTCACATCATCTTCTGTAAATATCTGTGCCGATTCGACAATGCGAACACGCTGCGGCGTGTCATCGTCTTCGCCACCAGAAGCCACCAGCGACTCATCTTCAGTACCACAGGCAGCAGCCACCAACGCGATTAGCAATGCCGCAATCAGAAACAGTTGAACTCTGAAAATTTTCGAAAAACGACTCATTGGTAAAGACCTCGGAAGACGCGCCGCACGCGAATTTAATATAAATCCAAAACTGAATGCGAAAAGACTAACTGATTTCGGTCAGCACTGGGCTGCGATCAGCCAGATGCCGACCGACCGATCGATTCCGGAATCTCGATAGGAACTGAATCCTCGGTATCGATCATCCACCCCGCCAACAACGATCGCATCTCCGAAATCACCGAAGCGTTTTCGGGCAGATGAGCGACGTTCGTCAGTTCCCAGGGATCCTTCGTCAGATCGTATAGCTCGTCCACATCGCCCGGCCCGCCATCAGTTCCTGAAGTCAACGTTGCGCCCTGCGCCATCGGATCGGTCACGTACTTCCACTCAGGGGTGCGAACCATCTTGCGTCGGCCCTCGGCTTCACGTGCCCACAGCGTGTCGATGATGGTGTGATAGCCGACAGGTTCGGGGAAACCATCAAGTTGTTCCATCGTAAAGAGCGGACCGCCTGCACCATACTCAGAAAACGATGCAGAACGTGGTTCAGCCGGCGTAACCGTGGGAAGGGGTCGACCTTGCATGTAACGGGTTTCTGCCTCACTCAAAATGACCTGCTTACTATCGCCGTTACTTCGGGCCCAACCCTCTCCGATTCCATCGAACGAAGCCAACCCCTGAAGCTCAAGCAGCGTAGGAACAATATCGATCGTGCTTGTCATCGAACCGTCCACTGCGCCCTGCGGCACACCACCGGCCGGCCACGAAACGATGAGTGGCA
>CAVOCL010000136.1:0-5826 GCA_963694185.1 Dehalococcoidia bacterium | reverse complement strand
CGACACGCTCGACGTTGTAGCGGCCGACGATTCGATCCGCGCCGTGATCCTCACAGGTGCTGGTCGAGCGTTTTGTTCCGGTGCCGACACTGACGAAATGGTGGGCGGATCGGGCGACGGACCCCACAAGCCAGGTCCCGGCGGGGCAGAAGCTCTGCGAAGAGGGTTCAAACTTGCTCGCAAGGTGATTCTCGGCATTTACCAGATGGAAAAACCGGTAATAGCCGCGATCAACGGATCGGCAGTTGGTGCAGGATTCGATCTCGCCTGTGCGTGCGACATGCGCGTCGCTTCCAACACTGCACGCTTCATGGCCGCTTACATTCACGTTGGGCTCTTCCCCGGTTACGGCGGCACGTGGCTCTACCCTCGGATATTCGGCACCGCTAAGGCGGCAGAGCTGATGTACACCGGGAACTTCATGGAAGTGGATGAAGCCGACAGGCTCGGATTCCTGAATTCCGTAGTTTCCGAAGACGATCTGATTAATACAGCTGAAAAAATGGCGCGCCGTGTCGCAGCCGGCCCACCAATTGCCATCAGGTTGGCCAAAACTATGATGCGCAGAGGAATGTCGATGGACCTCGAAACTTCTCTCGAAATGTCTGCCGCGGTCGAGGCAATCACGCTATCCTCAAACGACCATGCTGAAGGTATGGTGGCATTGCGCGAAAAACGACGTCCGGATTTCAAGGGGAACTAATGTACGGGGTTAACGGAAAACCGGTTATATTCGCCGGAAACTCGCACCC
Organism: Dehalococcoidia bacterium; assembly: GCA_963694185.1. Lineage (GTDB taxonomy): Bacteria > Chloroflexota > Dehalococcoidia > Lucifugimonadales > Lucifugimonadaceae > Lucifugimonas. The sequence continues at coordinate 5,074 of CAVOCL010000136.1, read as the reverse complement.
GGAGCTGGTGCAAAAAATCTGCGATTATCTTCAGCAAGATATTGGGCAGATCGAAGTGTTCAAGTTCAGCAACGACAACACCTTCGTCAAAATCCTCGAGAACGTTCGTCAAAAAGACGTTTTCATTCTGCAGTCGACCGTCGAGCCTGTGAACGATCACATCATGGAGATGCTGATCATGATCGACGCTGCGAAGCGCGCATCAGCGGGTCGAATCACGGCTGTTATTCCGTTCTACAGTTATGCCCGCACCGACAAGAAAGATCAGCCACGTGTACCTATAACTGGCCGCCTCATTGCTGATCTTCTCGAAACTGCTGGCGCCGACCGCGTAGTAATGGTCGATCTTCACGCCGGTCAGGTTCAGGGTTTCTTCCAGGTTCCAGTGGATGAACTGACAGCCATGCCGGGGCTAGTCGACTATTTCGTGAAACGCGATCTTAAAGATCCGGTAGTTGTCGCTGTAGATATCGGCATTTCCAAAAAAGCCCGCTACTTCGCCGACGCGGTAAGTGCACCACTCGCGATCGTTGAGAAAAGACGACTCGGAAATGAAGACCGAGTTGAGAGTATGAACGTAATTGGTGAAATAGGAGACCACCCGGTCATCCTGTTTGACGATGAGATCAGCACGGGTGGAACGATGCTCGCTGCTGTTGAAGCGATCACCGCACGAGGAGCCAGCGAAATTTATGTCGTTGCCACTCACGGTGTTTTGCCGGGCGATGCTTCGAAGCGGATTACCGATGTTCCACATATCAAAGAATTGGTAATAACCGACACGGTGCCCGTGTCTGAAGACAAAGTAAACTCAAAGATCAAGGTAATTTCAATTGCACCGCTTCTTGGAGAAGCGATCAGGCGAATCCACGAAGGCCGTTCAGTTGGAGAATTGTTCACCCTCAATAGGTAAGGGTAGGCAGTTTGGAATCTGAATCTGGCCTCCATCGTGGTAAGCCACTAACCGTATATGTTCAAGTTTATTAACAAATTCGTTGGCGATTCCAACGAAAAAGCTCTTAAGGGAATCTACCCGATCGTCGACGAGATCAATGATCTCGAGCCGAAGTTTGAAAAACTCAGCGATGATGCACTAAAGGGCGTAACCGTCGACCTGCGAACACGTTACAAAGCCGGGGAAGATCTCGACGATCTTCTTCCCGAGGCATTTGCGGCTGTTCGAGAGGCCTCACGTCGAACCATCGGCATGCGGCACTTCGATGTGCAGATGATCGGTGGAATCGTACTTCACCGAGGCAAAATTGCTGAAATGCGCACGGGTGAAGGCAAAACGTTGGTCGCTACGCTGCCAACGTACCTGAACGCCATTACTGGCGAGGGCGCACACATTATTACGGTAAACGACTATCTTGCGAAACGTGACGCCGGTTGGATGGGTGAGGTTCATCACTTTCTGGGCCTGACTATCGGCTGTTTGCAGAACGACTCGTCGTGGGTATTCGACCCCGACGCACCTTCGGCTGCTCAAGCTGAAGTTCAGGGCGACGAAAGTGAAGCCGATGCCGCCCCTCCTGTTCGATTGCCTGAAGACAACTTCCGGCCCGGTACAAAGCAGGAAGCCTATGAATGCGATATTACTTACGGCACGAACAACGAGTTCGGCTTCGACTACCTGCGCGACAACATGGTCGATGAGGCAGATCGACGCGTTCAGCGTGGACGTGTCTATGCCATCGTCGACGAAGTAGACAACATCCTCATCGACGAAGCTCGAACCCCGCTGATCATCTCTGGGCCGGCCAAAGAGCAGAGCCATGAGTATCGAAAGTTTGCAGTGCTGGCTAAGAGGCTTACTGCCGATCTTCACTTCGAAATCGAAGACAAACGAAAGACAATCGTTCTCACCGAAGAGGGCATCGCCGCTGTCGAACGTGAACTGAACGTCGACAATCTGTACGGCGTCGAAAACGACGTCCTATCTCACTTCACCGAAAACGCAATTCGTGCAGAGCACGTTTACTCCAAAGACCGTGAATATGTTGTTCAGGGTCAGGATGTTGTGCTGGTCGACGAATTCACTGGTCGACTCATGACCGGTCGACGCTTCTCCGATGGAATGCACCAGGCACTCGAAGCAAAAGAGGGAGTCAGGGTTCAGCGAGAGTCGAACACGTACGCCACCATCACTCTCCAGAACTACTTCCGAATGTACGAAAAGCTTGCTGGTATGACCGGTACAGCAACCACGGAAGCGGAAGAACTCGACAAGATATACAAGCTCGAAGTGGTCGAAATTCCGACCAACCGTGACACCCAGCGAATCGACCGTGGCGACTATATCTACATGACTGAGGAAGCCAAATGGAATGCGATCGCCGATCGTATCGCCGAGCTTCACACCGATGGCCGTCCGGTTCTCGTTGGAACTACGACTATCGATAAGTCGGAGCTACTCGGGGATCTGCTCAAAAAGAAGCACATCCCGCACAACGTGCTCAACGCCAAGCAGCATGAGCGGGAAGCGAACGTTGTTGCCGAGGCCGGTAAAGCCGGAGCGGTTACGGTTGCAACCAACATGGCTGGTCGTGGTACCGACATTATTCTGGGCGGAAACCCGGATGTGACAGTCGCTTCAGAAGCCGGATGGCAAGTAGACCACGATGTGATTGTTCAAAAAGGTGGACTGTTCGTTCTCGGAACAGAGCGTCACGAGTCACGCCGTATCGACAACCAGCTGCGAGGACGTTGCGGACGTCAGGGCGACCCGGGCGAAACGCAATTCTTCCTTTCCACCGAAGACGACATTGTTCGACGCTTTGGTGGCGACCGAATCAGGGGCGCTATGAAGATGCTCCGATGGGAAGAAGATGTCCCAATCGAGAACCGAATGGTGTCGAAGTCGGTTGAAACTGCACAGACGAAGGTCGAAGCGCAGAACTTTGAAATTCGTAAGTACTTGGTCGATTACGATGACGTAGTAAACACTCAACGTGACATTATTTACCAACTTCGAGACAAGGTCATTGACGGTGAAGATCTTCGTCCGACTATCAGCGAATACATCACAGAAGAAGTTCGAATCATTGTCGACGATCGCATTAACGGCGAGAACGAAAACTACGATGTTGAGGGCCTGTATCGAGAGCTGATGATGGTATTCCCGACGCTCGACGGATTCCCTGACCCTGACGACATACTGGAGATGCGCCCGGAAGAAGCACAAGACGTTTTCGCTGAACTGATCGACACGATTTACGATAAGCGAACTGGCGAGTTTGGAGCCGAACTGCTCGACAAACTCGAACGCACGATCATGCTGCGAACTATCGATGAGCACTGGGTTGAGCACCTTACGTCGATGGACAACATGCGGCAGGGAATCGGCCTTGAAGCGGCAGGTCAGCGCGATCCGCTGGTTGCCTACAAGCGACAGGCGTTTCAGATGTTCACTTCGCTCGATACGACGATCAAGTCGAGCGTTGCACGCACGATATTCCGTGTGGCATTGACTCAGCAGCCAGCGCCGTCGCAGACGCCAGAGACGAGTGCTATAAAGGTTGATGCCGATGTATCGACCCAGAGGGCCAACACTCTCGCCAATCAGAAGTCGATCATGTCGAGTGTGAACGCTGGTCATGGTGGGCAGACGGGTGGCAACAGCCTATCGCACGTGCCGACCCATTCGTCTGACGGCAAAAAATACACACGAGCCCAACGACGCAAACTCGAACGCCTACAACGCAAGCAGGCAAAGCAAGACGCCGAGTAGGTGGTGCCTTGGCACTTTTTCTACCGGCATGAACGTCATCGCCGTGGTCGACCGCGTAGGCAATCATCGTCATCCTGAACTTGATTCAGGATCTCGGCCGAATCGGCGTGTTCGTCAAGGCGGCAAACTCCTCGCTATCACCCCTGTCGCGATACCCTGTTGCTCATGGACAACAACGCTGTAGCTAAAGTGTTCGCCGATGTCGCTGTGCTGATGCAGGCGAAGGGCGACAACGTATTCAAAGTACGCGCCCATTCGAAGGCTTCCGACGCGATAAAAAGCCTGCCGTTTCCGATCACCGATATCGTTGAAGACACCACACGCATGCGCGAAATTCCCGGCTTTGGCGAAGCGATTGTCGATAAGACCCAAGAGCTTGTTCGCACTGGGAGGCTAGGCCTCTATGAAGAGCTATTGGATGAACTCCCTGATGGCGTTCTCGAACTCGTTCAAATCCCCGGCATAGGCCCCAAAATCGCCGTCACTGCGGCAAACGATCTCGGTATTAAAAATTTTGATCAGCTGGCTGCTTCAATCGAATCAGGCGAATTTCAATCACTACCGAGAATCAGTAAAAAAAGTGCACAGCAGATTCTTCGCCACGTGCAGATGCGAATCGATCAGGGAGACCGAATAGGAATCGGACCCGCCACCCAGCTTGCTACCGATCTGATCGCCGAATTGAAATCCCGGTGCCCGAACGAAATCGTTCAAATAGCGGTAGCAGGGAGCGTGAGGCGCGCCGCCGAATTAGTGGGCGATATCAACTTCGTATGCTCAGCTAAGGACGAATCCTCAACCTCAGCAATCATCAAAGCGTTCACGACACTTCCGAACGTTCACGAAGTAAAAGCACAGGAAGAAACCACCGCAAGTTTCGTCGATACATCAGGCGTCGGCTTCTCAATAAAAGTGGTCACTGCTGAAGCGTGGCCGGGCGCTCTCGTATACGCCACGGGTTCGATCTCACACGGAACCCGTCTCGAAGATATGGCCAAAGATCGGGGTTTCGAACTCACAAGCGGCGGCCTTTTCGATTCCACAAACCCCGGCGCTCCGGTGGAAGCCACCACCGAGCACGATATCTACGAAAGGCTCGGTCTTAACTACGTTCCACCCGAGATGCGAGAAGACACCGGCGAGATCGAACAGGCGAGCCTGCAGGATTTCTCACACATTGTCACTCTCGACATGATCCGAGGCGATCTCCACTCACACACCAACTGGTCCGACGGCCGCTATCCGATGGAAGATATGGTCGCCGCCGCAAATGAACACAATTTCGAATACCTGGCGATCACCGACCACTCGCCAAGCGCAACCGTCGCAAACGGCCTGAATCCG
>CAVOCL010000135.1:0-5864 GCA_963694185.1 Dehalococcoidia bacterium | reverse complement strand
TCCCCCTCTAGCTCCCCGTCCGGGGGAGGACGCTGTTGTTTCAGGGCTGGCGAGAGGCATCGATACAGCTGCGCATCGGGCGGCTCTTGAAGCCGGTGGTCGCACGATGGCGATACTCGGCTCAGGGCTAGACCGCGTGTACCCGCAACGAAATATTCCGATCTCTGAAAAAATCATAGAAAACGGTGCGCTGCTCACTGAATATCCGCCCGGAGTTAGCGCCCTGCCTCAACACTTTCCACGTCGGAATCGAGTCATCAGCGGCTTGTGTCACGGCGTTCTTGTTGTCGAAGCGGCTTTCAAGAGCGGAGCGATGCTTACCGTGAACTGGGCTCTCGAACAAGATCGAGACGTGTTTGCCGTGCCCGGAAGTGCGCTTAGCGAGAAGAGCAAGGGCACCAACTGGCTCATTCAACAGGGTGCGAAATTGACCACGGTAGCGGACGATATTCTTGAAGAATTAAACATAGCGAGAATGCCTGATATTGAACTCGAAAGCCCAAAGGGTTCAGGTGAGAATGGTTCAGAGGATAGCGAATTCGCGCTTGACAACCTCGCGCGTGAGAACAATGTATTAAGTATCGAACGTCGTGTTATCGATCTTCTCGAAAGAGCGGAAGGGTCAATGCACGTCGATGACATTACGAGGACGCTGGGCGAGGCCGCTGCTGCAGTCAGCTCCGTTTTAGTAATGTTGGAACTGCGGGGTTCAGCCCAGCAGGTTGGTTCGATGCAGTTCATTGCAGATAAAGAACGTCCGGTAGTCTCAAGATGAGGCTCGGACAAGAGGTAATAAACAGTTGGCGAAATCGGCAAAACGTGATCTGGTAATCGTTGAATCACCGGCAAAGGCCCGGACCGTAGGTCGGTTCCTCGGTGATAAGTATGTTGTCAAAGCTTCGATGGGGCACGTTCGTGATCTTCCAAAGGCAACTCTTGGCGTAGATGTCGAGAATCTTACTTTTGAACCTAGTTACGTGAACGTCCGTGGACGGGCAACGCTAATTGGTGAAATCAAAAAAGCGGCTAAACAGGCCGACACCGTATATCTCGCAACTGACCCGGACCGTGAAGGCGAAGCCATTTCATGGCACCTTGTTGAAGCTGCCGATCTCGGAAAAACCGCCAAGCTCAAGCGAGTCGTATTTCACGAAATCACAAACGCCGCAGTAGAAGATGCGTTCGCTAACCCACGTCAAATCGACATGGACTTGGTCAACGCCCAGCAGGCACGCCGCCTGTTAGATCGAATAGTTGGCTACAAGCTCAGCCCGGTTCTCTGGAGCAAGGTACGTCGTGGCCTTTCGGCAGGACGAGTTCAGTCGGTTGCACTGAGAATCATTGTTGACCGCGAACGTGAGATCGAAGCGTTCAATCCGGTCGAATTCTGGGTCATCACAGTCGATCTCGAGACGATGTCCGGCACTCGTAAGTTCACATTTAACGCCAACCTGACCGCAGTACCCGGCCAAAAAGGCAAGCCAGTTGTCGACAACGAGACAACTGCCACAGCGATCAAAACCGACCTGAACGCTTCGAGCTACACCGTCGCAAAGGTGACTCGTAAAGAAGCCAAGCAACGCCCGAAGCCGCCGTTCACCACCAGCACTTTGCAACAGCAGGCTGCCCGTTCGTTCCGATTCAGCGCCCAGCGTACGATGCGAATCGCTCAGGATCTTTACGAAGGCATGGCGATTGGCTCTGGCGAGCCCGAAGGTCTTATCACTTACATGCGTACCGACTCGGTAAACCTTGCGCAGAACGCGCTCGAAGAGGCCGAGCAGTTCATCAAGTCGACCTACGGAAACGAATACTCGACTGGTCCGAAGAAGTACAAGACTCGCAGCAAATCTGCGCAGGAAGCCCACGAAGCCGTAAGGCCAACATCGGCTTCCAACACTCCTGACAAGATCGCACAGTTCCTTTCGAGCGAGCAGTTGCGCTTGTACACACTGATTTGGAAACGAACTATTGCCAGCCAGATGGCCGACGCTGTTGTCGACAATACTGGTGTGGACATCACTGCGGCAGCCCCGAATGGCAACGAGTACACCGTTCGGGCGACCGGATCGGTGATCAAGTTCGATGGCTTCCGCAAGCTCTACATCGAAACCAAGGATGAAGACACCGAAGACGAGGACAGCAGGCAGCTGCCAGCGATGAACGAAGGCGATTCGCTCGACAAGCAGACCGTGAACGCTGATCAGAAGTTCACGCAGCCGCCGCCACGATTTACAGAAGCCAACCTGATTCGATTTTTGGAAGAACAGGGAATTGGCCGCCCTAGCACGTACGCGTCGATTGTCGGCACAATCGAACGAAGGCAATACGTTGACCGTGAAAAGTCACGATTTAAGCCGACCCCGCTCGGAACTGCTGTTTCTGATCTGCTTACAGAGCACTTCGCAAACATCATGGATATGGGCTTTACTTCAGGCATCGAGGAGAAACTCGACTTTGTGGCTGAAGGAAAGCAAGACTGGGTGGAGATGCTGAAAGAGTTCTTCGGTCCGTTCGATAAAGCGGTCGGAGAGACGATGGAGAAAGCTGAACGGGTAGATCGTGCAAAACTCGTTCAGGAAAGCGATGAGAAATGCGAAGGCGGAGATAATCTCGTCATTCGTAGCGGACGCTACGGCAAATTTCTGTCGTGCGGAAAATTCCCAGAGTGCAGAGTTTCTATCTCAACCCGGCCTGGCGAACGAGCCACTGGGGAGGTCAAAGAAAACTGGGAGATTGCGTGGAAAACTGCGATGGAGAAGTGCTCTATCGTGCACCCCGAAGCAGCGGCCGCAGCAGCAGCTGAAGCTGAGGCAAAGCGTGGGTCTCGCAAAAAATCTACCAAAAAGAAAACCACAGCTAAGAAGACCAAAGCCAAGGCTTCTAAGTAGCAATTCAGCGTTCTGGCTGAGGCGAGCGGGGGAGGTGGTTCGGAAATGACGACCATCAAACGACTCCCCTCGCCTGCCATGGAACAGGCTCTTCGGGGGTGCAGCAATGCTGATCTTCCCGGGCTTATTCATAGTTTCGCCGAGCACATCGCTACTACGCGCCAGCTTTCTGAACACACGGTTCGCAACTATGTGAACGATCTGGTTCCGCTTGTTGAGTATCTTGACGAGCAGAACGTTTCCGATCTCGATAAGGTCGATCGTCTGTTTTTCCGTGGCTATCTGGCGTCGCTTATGACCAGCGGATTTACTCGCAGTAGCGTAGCGCGCAAGCTCTCAGCCCTGAAAGCGTTTTTCCGATTCTTGCGTCAGTCTGGAGAGATTGAACTCGATCAGACCGATCTTGTGACGGGTCCGAAGAAAGAAAAGCGGCTCCCTGCGATTGCTTCAAGTTTCGAGATCGACCGGCTGTTAGACGAGCCGGATACTGCCACTGATGCCGGTATTCGCGACCGGGCGTTACTGGAACTTTTATACGGAGCGGGTCTAAGGGTTTCAGAAGCGAATGCCATGGATTTGGGCGATCTCGATCTGACGACCAGGGAAGTTCGAGTGGTCGGCAAGGGTTCGAAGCCGAGGGTAGCTTTGTTCGGTGAGCAGTGCGTGAAGTGGCTAGATAGATATTTGAAAGACGCCAGGCCGAAGTTCGTCAGTCGGCGGTCAGATGCAGCGGTGTGGATGAACAAGTCGGGTGGGCGGCTTACGACACGGTCCATCCAGCGAATCGTGAAGAAGTATGCCCTCGCAGCCGGGCTCGATCCCGACTTCCACACCCACTCGCTGCGGCACAGTTTCGCAACTCACCTGCTCGACGGTGGAACTGACCTTCGGGTGGTTCAGGATCTTCTCGGCCACAGCAGTCCGGCGACCACCCAGATATACACGCATGTATCGGCCGAGCAGGCTCGCAAGGTTTATCTCGGCGCACACCCGCGGGCAAATAAGAAGAAATCCAACGCCCCAACGTAGTACGCTTGTCGTATCAGCTTCGTGCGCTCGCTTGAGCGAACGTTCATTCCTAAGTACAAATAGCCGATCAGCCGGAGCGAATTTTGCCAGCAACGATTCTTGTAATAAACGGCCCAAACCTCAATAATCTCGGAAAACGAGATGCTTCGATGTACGGCACGAAAACGCTTGGAGACATTCAGGACGATATTTCGGCCAAGGCGACTGAGCTCGGTATCGGGGTGAAGTTCTTCCAGTCGAACCACGAAGGTTCTATCGTCGATTTCATTCAGGAGTCCTCGGCAGGAGCCGACGGTGTGATCATCAACGCCGGTGCGCTAACGCAGGTTGGCTACTCGATTCTCGATGCGCTGCTCGATGCGGGTTTGCCGTTCATTGAAGTTCATCTCTCGAATATTCATGCTCGTGAAAGGTTCCGCCAGAGGTCCGTTTTCGCAGCAAAAGCTATTGGGCAGATGGCAGGATTCGGTCCTTCAGGGTACATTTACGCCCTCGACCACATCACTTCGGTCGTCAACAGCTAGCCAGTAGTTAAATTTTCTAACGGAGTTATCTCGCATTGAGCGATTTTCGATTTCCTTCGCGTGTTCAGAAACTTCGAGAGCGTCTTGCAAAAGATGAACTCGATGCGATTTTTATTAGCAATGGTGAGAACCGACGCTACGTTTCGGGCTTTGTGAGCAGCGCTGGCTACTTGCTAGTAACCCAGACAGATGCCGTAATTTGCACTGACTTCCGGTACACCGAGATGGCTGCTCAGCAGGCTCCCGGCTGGCGGATCGATCGCATTGGCGGCAAGCCGGACTGGCTCGCAAAACTCGTCAACGAATTCGAGATCAAGACGCTTGGTTTCGAAGCCGACGATATGACAGTTGCCACGCTTGAACGATTCAAGAAGGCACTCAAAGAAAATGATGCTGACCCTGAACTGAAGCCAACTTCGGGAATCGGCGTCGACCTGCGTGCCTACAAAGACTCTGGTGAACTCGAACTGCTACAGCGCGCTATCGATATTGGTGACAAGGCGTTTGAAGAAACGGCGGGTCAGCTTGAGGTCGGCATGACCGAGAAAGAGGCCGCTTGGATATTCGAAAAGGCCGTTCGTGAACAAGGTGCGGAATCGATATCGTTTGAAACGATCGTTGCGATTGGCCCGAACGCCGCACGTCCGCATCACGCCACCAGCGACAGCAAGCTTGTTGAGGGTCAGACAATCGTGTTCGATTGTGGCGCTCGGTACCAGGGTTACTGTTCTGATCTGACCCGCACGGTGGTGCTTGGCAAAGCCGACGATGAGGTGAAGCGGGTGTACGACATCGTGCTGACCGCTCAACTTGCAGCGATCGACATGGTTAGGGCCGGGATGACTGGCGAAGAGTGCGATGCGATAGCTCGGACTATCATCACGGAAGCCGGGCACGAAAACGATTTCGGGCACAGTCTGGGGCATGGTCTCGGGCTCGAAGTTCACGAGAATCCGGGCGTCGGGGCAAACGCCAAGGGCAAGCTTGAAAATGGCATGCCGTTCACCATCGAACCAGGCATCTACATCCCCGGCTGGGGCGGCGTGCGTATCGAAGACGTGGTGGTTCTAGAAAACGACAAGGCTCGTGTTCTAAGTCATGCACCCAAAATGAAGTTCTAGCACCGAATTTTCCCGTATATTTGATAGTCGCCTATATTGATCCGCAAGATAGGCCGCTAAAAAAGGACCCTAGGGCACTGCGATGACAATTTCTTCAGGCGAGATTCGCCGAAATATGACCATCATCCTCGACGATGACGTCTACCAGATTCTCGATTGGCAGCACCGCCAGGCGCCCAAGGCTCCCCCGACTCTTACGCTGAAGGTTCGTCAGGTTAAGTCGGGCAACGTGTACGAGCGAAAGCTTCAGGGCAACCAGAAGCTGACCAAGGCCGAGGTCGACACGCCGACCGTGCAGT
>CAVOCL010000134.1:0-5905 GCA_963694185.1 Dehalococcoidia bacterium | reverse complement strand
GATAGTGCAAATGCCAGCATTGGCCAGCCGTGGAAAAACGGACGCCGAGCCGCGCTTGCGAGTCCTAGTCCCAAAGCGGTTGAGTTCAATCTGGCCGCCACCGCCGCAAAGATTCTCGTGATCATTGGAAAGAGTCTCAACGCCACCAGCGACATCGCAATAACAATTAGCACCGGGGCTGCGAGCAGGCTGAGGTCAGGAGTGAAATCGCTGCCTCTTTCGGAAACCACAATGCCGTTTCTGGCGCCAACTTCCCACCATAGAATCCCACTCAAAGCGACCAACAATGCATCGACGTAGTACCGCTGGAACCAGGGCGCAGAGACTCGATGTGAATCTGATGAACGTGAGGCTGCGAGGGTCGATCTATCCCAGAACGACGAAGCTGCGGTGATCACCAGCACAGTTCCAACAGCTGCACCAAACGACCACAACCACGCCGATGCTGCTAGTTCGACTGGCATCGTGCTTCCGCCGGTGATCGCCGAATAGGAAGGCAGATAGCCGAGTACGCTGATGATGGCAATCGATAGCAAAGGAGCGACGATCGCAGCCGGTATTGAGATGAATATCGCTTCGACCATGTGGACGCCCAATTGTTGGCGAACGTTGAAGCCGCGACTTCTGAGCATCATGTATCCGGCAACTCTTCGGCGCCCCAGCAGGCCCGCCGCCATAGTGAGATAGAACGCCACGCACGCTAGCACCAACAACGCCATCAGAAGCAGCGGAATGCTGCCGAACAAGGCTCGCTGCTTCATCGAAACGATTCTCTGGTCCATCTCTGTTATTAGAAACGGTCTCGGTATAGATTCCTCTATTTGCGTTAGGAAACCATCGAATTCCGACTGAAGCTCATCAATCGTCATTTCGGACATCACCGCAGGATCGGTGTAAAGAAACCAGTCGTAGTTCCCAGGCAGCCCGGCGTTAGCTGCAGCAACAACGGAGAACATTGAGTTTTCAGTTGGGAGCATGATTAGCGGCTGTTCACGACCCACGATGCCCGGAGCGAGATACGCCTCGCTGAGCTGGAGCCAGAAGCGCTCGCTAGGGTCTCGCACCGTGAATGTGCCTGTAACACGCACTCTCGCAAGGCCAGCGCCTCGATCCGCTGGCTGGGTGTTGATCACATCCCTGACATTGATCTGGAGCAAATCAGCCCGCGGTTTGAATATTGCGACTCCGATAACCGGCTCGCCATCGATCATTTCGATGTTGTCGGTTGGAGCTCTTCCGTCGACGTAATCGACGTGATCGTTGAGGTTCTCGATGAACTGAAATGCAGCCTGTGATGCAAGTTCATCTTGCCTCAAAGGCTCGTTCAGCCAGCCCCACCAGTGAACCCGGCTTTTAACGAATCGTGCTGAGTCGGTAATCAGTTCACCAAAATTGGCTTCGGAAGCTGAAAACAGCACTTCATCGGCACTGACCTTGTCTTCGGCCGAGAGAGGCACCCACGACGTGTTTATGTGGATACTTGTGTTGTGCTGGCCAACATCTTCGACTGCAGCCCGCATCGAAACGATTTCGAGCGATCGGCCGTACTGCGGAATGCCCGAAGCGGTTGCGGCTGCGAATATTGCACCGACCACCAGCCCCAGCATCATCCATGGATCGGTGCTGGCTCGGCTTTTTATTAGTCTTAGCAGGTTCAGATTCGTACTCAATCTAGTCCGCACACAGTTTGCACCGCGTCTTGGCGATACAGCGCTTAGTACTCGAGTGGCATCAAACGATCACAGGCGATTAACATCATCGCTTGATACGCTGGCTAACCGGAAATTGGTCTATTCGACCCAGACATTACCACCACCGTGACCCCACTAAACCTTCCAAAACTATCGAATGTGGCGATGAGCGTACTTGCTTTCGCACTGATATTCGCCGCGTGCAGCACTGGCGCAAACGAAGAAAGTGCCACATCGGACGCCGAAGCTGAACGAACGATGGAAAGCGGTGGATCGGCGAGTATTCCGACTCAAACCGTTGTTATTCCCCCGACTACCACGCCGCGTACTTCCGATTTTCAGCCGCTATCTACACCCGAACTCGTTGAATTACTGACGCCATCGGTAGTTCAAATTGCGGTAGGTCTACCTCAGGGGCAGGCAGTGGGTACCGGCGTCATACTCGATGAAAGCGGCCTGATTCTCACCAACTGGCACGTTGTTGAAGGCGCGTTGGCGATAACGGTTGCGTTCGAAGACGGAACGATTACCGAGGGTGAACTGTTCAGGCGGGATCCTCTGTTGGATCTGGCGATAATCAAGGTCAGCGACCAGAATAATTTGCGCCCTGCTATCTTCGGTGACTCGGAGGCACTGCGTATTGGCGAGGATGTTGTTGCGATAGGCCATGCGCTTGGGCTGCGTGGCGGACCAACGGTGAGCAAGGGCGTGGTTAGCGCTCTGGATAGGACGATTGTCGGTGAGGCTGGCGGTGACCTGACGGGTTTGGTTCAGACCGACGCTGCGATTAACGAAGGCAATTCGGGTGGGCCGCTGGTGAATATGTTCGGCGAGGTGGTTGGCATCAACACAGCCAAGATCAATATCGGCGATCGAATTGGTTTTGCGATAAATATCAATGACGCCAAGGCGGCTGCCTACAACCTTATCGCACAGGGTCCGCTTCCGTCTCCGGGGTTCCTTGGAGTCGGCGGTGTGGACGTGACTAGGGCACTAGCACGAGCTTTGCGATTGCCTGTGGGCGAAGGATTTGGCGTAACGGTGATTTCGCCTAACTCGCCAGCTGCCAAAGCGGGAATCGTACTCGATGACATCATCGTTAAGCTCGACTCCACTGAGATTACGAATGGGCAGGACTTAACCAACTTCCTTCGCGACCGCCCAAGCGGCAGCGAGATAAGCGTCACAGTGGTCCGAGACTCGCAATTTCTCGTCACCCTCGAAGCAACTCTGATCGAACGCCCTGAACGGTAGTACCAGTAGTTCGCTATCGGGCTTTTCCAGTGCGCACGCCATTCTGGCCGCACATCGGCGCGGCTAATCGTGCAGAATGTGCTGAAATCTTCCTTACATCACTTGGAAAGGCACCCGGATGACCGACCAAACCGGTTCTGAACTAAAGGGCAAAGTTGCAATCGTTACCGGCGCTGGTCGTATGCGCGGCATTGGTCGTGGCACTGCGGTTGTTCTAGCACGTATGGGTGCGAACGTTGTTGTTACCGGCACTGGTCGTGACCCGGCCACCTTTCCGCAAGATGAAAAAGACGCTGGATGGCGCGATATCCAGTCGACAGCCGAGCAGATCGAGTCGTACGGCGTGAAAGCGCTGCCACTAGTTTCGAATATCGCTGACGAAGACGATGTTCAACGGATGGTCGATGCGACGGTCGCCGAGTTTGGTCGACTCGACATCATCGTGAATAACGCTGCGGCTCCTTATGGATCCGACCGGGTTTCAGTACTCGACCTGAAGGCAGAAGTATTCAGAACCGTGCTCGATGTGAAGGTGATGGGCACTTTCTACGCCTGCCGGGCCGCTGTGGCTCAGATGATCAAGCAGGGTGAAGGTGGTCGCATCGTGAATCTCTCATCGACCATGGGCAAGAGCGGTCGACCCAACACAAGTGCCTACAACGCCGCCAACTTCGCTGTTGATGGCTTTACTCAGGCGCTAGCGAAAGAGGTCGGGCAGTTCGATATTACGGTTAACAGCGTTTGCCCTGGACTAACAGAAACATCACGGCTCGATGCTATGGGGCGAACTGATCGTTGGGAAGCACGTATCGCCGAAGTGCCTATGGGCAGGGCGGGCACCGATGAAGAGGTTGGCGAGCTGATCGCCTTCCTGTGTAGCCCGAGAGCGGGGTACATCACTGGGCAGTCTGTGAACGTGAACGGCGGATCGATTACCGAGCGATAACGGCCGGCGTTGGCGTTTGCTGTCAGCCCTGACCGTTTGCTAAATATCCAGGCCTTCGAACAAGGCGATCTCCACAAAGTCTTCAGCATCGTCGTCCCATGCGAATAGGCGCGCTTCAACAACGCTGTTTCCATCAATACCAACCACTATTTGTTGCACCGGGTACGCCGGACCATCGCCCCACGGATCGGATGCATTTGCTTTGTCGGTTTCCGAAAAGTAGGCACGTCCGTTGGGGTGCGAGTGGTAGATGATCCGAGGGCGAACGTCGTCATCGAGAGTGTGGTTCAGGTCGAGTAGATCTTGATCGGAGATTACGAACGCCGTTTGGGCGGTGCGATTCTTTGCCGTTGGGTGAGTTTCTGGCTCGTAGGCGTTTACCGCCCGTCTCACTCCGCCAGCGGTGTTCGAGTCTTTATCGCCAGTAATCCAGCCGCAGCATTCGTTCGGGAACGATTCGCGGGCGTGGGCGAAGATCTGTTCGAGCGAGGAACGTGGAACGTCGATAGGTTGTGGCGCTGGCAAGTGGATTGATTCCTGGCCCGAGGCTGGGCGGTTTACGTTAACTCAGATGCAAAGTGTAGCCATTGGGTGGTTGGTTTGGTTCGTTCGTTTATTTGGCGGATCGACAAGTGTGGGCCTGTCATTGCGAGGAAGCCTGCTCTGAGGCTGACGTGGCAATAACGTTTGGCCGCTTGTGAACGTTCGCGTCCGCCAACAACGTTTGACGGTTGAATCCGATTGCTCAGTGGTTTGCCTTCACCTTTACGCAGCGTTGCTCAAAGTCGGTTATTGCCACGTCGTTCCTCCTCGCAATGACAGATATCCGACACGCTGCCGTGTAGATTGTTTTTATTGAGATTTTCGTAACGAGACACCGCTGAACGCGTTCGATGCTGGGGTGTGTAACGATTTACATCTCACGCACTCACATCCAACAGATTCTAAGATTCCGCAAAACCACAAATGGCTGGACTTCCTAAAAGCTGGATAGATAGACGACGACGCAAGCTGCGTCGTGTTCAGCGCGATGCCGTCGCACGAATCGGTCTTTCGACCGTTGGTGCGCCAGCAGTGGGTGAAACCACGTTGTGCATCGCATACATGTGCCCGTGGGCGCACACCTGCAGCGGAGCGACCCCGCGACCTGCGCTTGTAGCCGAGCGAGTTTGCTTGAGGAAATTCCCAGCGGAAAGCCGCCCCGACTCCGGGTTGTCGGATAACGCCCTCGATAACCTCGCCAAACAGCGGGAAGAGGGAATCAGGCTCGAGTCGGTGACCATTTCGGTGCTAGACGAGTTTCGACCCAACGGGCCAACTCCATCATTGACTCAAAGGCGCCCTGAACGGCCCATTTACGACTCTGGCGTACGGGGTAAACCGTTTCTTCCGCGAGTACGTCCGCCAGCTCGCCAACGGCCAACGCAATCTGCCGAACAGAACTCATAGCGCGTCGTGAGCGGTGAGGAATTCGCTGAGCACGGAGTGGTAGCGATCGGTATCGACGAGATCGAGTCCATCATGATCACCTTCCTCAATAATCTCCAATTGCTTAGGCTCTGCCGCCGCTCTGAAAATACGTTCGGCATTTTGGATCGAAACAGCTTGATCGGAATCGCCATGGAAAATCAGCGTTGGAGTTGAACTGTTGGCCACGTACTTTGTGGTTTCGAACTTCGCCCTGATGATCATCGGGAACGGAGTGAATCGAATCCAGGACGCCCGTTCACGCATTACGGCTTGAAGCGACGAGATCGAAGCTTCAAGCACTAACGCCGCCGGGTCGACGATCGACGCCAGCTGCGCCGCCACCGGCCCGCCCATCGATCGGCCGAACACCACAACACGCTTGCCTGGGTGAAGTTCAGCTGCGAGCCAGTAAGCCGCCAGAGCATCGGCGTAGAAGCCCTCTTCCGATGGCTCACCATCGCTTCGGCCGTAGCCCCGATAGTCGACCGCGACTATCGATGCCCCGTATCGGTGATGAATCGCCTTGTACTGATCGAGCCTGACC
>CAVOCL010000133.1:0-5920 GCA_963694185.1 Dehalococcoidia bacterium | reverse complement strand
CACGCCTTGAAGTGCCCAGGCGTGCTCGTCGACAGTGCGAGTTTCGCGTGTCGCCAAACGCCATGTGGCGGTTAGTTCCTGATCGTCAAATGCGCCGATCGTGATGTTCGTGTTGCCGATATCGACGGCCAGAAGTGATGTCACTGTTCTTCCAGTATAGGAGCGTCGCATCCGAAAACGCAGTCAATTACACGCGAACGGGTGTGCACAGAGTGGGAATTGAAGTCGATCTCATTCCGAAGGGGATTGAATTTCGTCTCGATAGAAGTGGCCGAGGCGAGCGATTACATCGGTTGCACGCATCCCTGTCTCGCCAACTTCACGCTTCGCCGACTCGGCCGCGTATCCGTGAATGTGAACTGCAAGTGAAGCTATTTCGAACGGATCATCGTGTTGCTGGGCGAGAAGACCACCAAGCAGTCCCGCCAGAACGTCTCCGCTGCCGCCCTTTGCCAGGCCTGAGTTCACCCACGGCGAAACGTTTAGGGCCCCATCTGGCGAGGCGATCAGCGTTGCGGCGCCTTTTAGGACGATGATTTTGTTGAACTTTTTCGCAGCCTCGAGTGCGGTGTACATTCGGTTTTGCTGGACTTCTTCCGTAGAAATACCGACTAGTCGGCTCATTTCGCCCGGATGAGGCGTGAGTACCGTGGGGTTTTCGAGTCGCTCCCACCATTTGTGCGATCTCGAGAGAATATTCAGGGCGTCGGCATCGAGCACCAGTGGTGTTTTGGGATCGACTTGAGATAGGAGTATGGACAGGAACTCTGCGGTGTCGGCATTGTTGCCGAGACCTGGTCCGATGACGATAGATGTCGATCTGTCGGCCAAATCGAGAGTGATTCTTGTCGCTGCCGAGGAATCGACGTTTCCGTTGGTTGAAACCGGCAATGAGCGGTACATCGCCTCGGGAACGTTTCCAGCGATTCGTTGATAGGCAGGTTCTGGCGTTGCGACGAACGTAAGACCAACGCCCGATCGACCCGCTGCATCAACGGCCATCGTCACGGCTCCGAGATAGTCCTGCGAGCCGCCAATAATCAATGTTGAACCGAACGTGCCTTTGTGGCCGTCAGCGGGGCGTAGCGGGTGAACGAAAGTGGCGAATTCGTTCGTTATTAGCGCGGTTTCTACCTGCGAGTCAAAACCGAACGGAATGCCGATATCAAGCACTTCAACTTCGCCTGTCACATAAGAGTCGCCAGATAGGGCAGGGCCCAGTTTTGGGTAACCAAGCTGGAGAGTCTGGTCGGCTGGCAAACCTGCGATATCGAACTCACCCGTATCGGAATTAAGACCCGTTGGCAGATCGAGCGCCACTATCGGAACGCCAGATTCGATAACGCCGAACAGAAGTGATGAAAGTGGCTCAGTGATCGGCCGGCTAACGCCAATTCCGAGCACGGCGTCGATCAGTACGTCGGTGGTTTCAAGCTTCTGGTACAGCGATTCACCGCCTTCATCAGAGAGCGCATCTTCAACGGAAACGCCAGCATCTTCAGCCAACTCCCGCTTCGGATCAGGCGACTTTCGCTGAGCGCACAAAACCGCCGTTACGCTCGCTCCCCAATCGGCAAAATGTCGCCCAGTAACAAAACCATCGGCGCCGTTGTCTCTTGGGCCAATAAGAATCACAATCCGCTTGCCGTAAATTCCACCACCATCACCGTCGAACCCGGAATTAACCGCCTCAGCAACAGCCAGTCCGGCATTCTCCATCAGTTCATCGAGCGATATTCCGGCATCGACGCACGACTGCTCGATGGCCCTCATTTGTTCAGCAGTTACGAGTTTCATGGTCTCCAGGCGTCGTCTCTCGCTTCGCCAACTGCAGAAGCGGTTGCCATTTCACGAGAATGCGAAAGGCTCAAAGCGATTCGAGTAATTCCCATCTTCTCCGCCCGCACCTTGGCCGATCCGTGAAGAATGATCTCCGGCGGGCCACCCCGCTTGCGAGTTACTTCAATCGATTTCCACGGCACGCCTCGCACGCCGGTTCCAAGCAGCTTCATCACGGCTTCTTTGGCTGCGAACCGACTCGCCAGCTGATGCGGACGCCCCCGGGCGTAGCGCTGTTCACCCTCTGTGAACACTTTGGCAAGGAATCGCTGGGGGTATCGTTCCAGCACTCCGGCAATTCGGGGAATCTCGATTAAATCGATCCCTGTATAGATCATGCGTGAAATGCCTCCGGCGCTGTCTTCGAGATCGATCCCCCGAGATCGGCCCCAACGTGTGATATCCAATTGATGCCCGAAATAATACTTGTAAAGAGAATTCTCGGTTACGATTTATGTCGGTGATTACGAAATTCGACGCCATTTACAAATTCCGACTGGGGCCAGACCAACAGTGACAGCACGAATTATTGACGGGAAGCAAGTTGCATCTAAGGTCCATGAAGAAGTGGCCGCAGGTGTAGCTGAATTCCGAGAACAGTACGGCTGGGTACCTGGGCTAACGGTTGTATTGATTGGCGACGACCCTGCTTCACACTCCTACGTTAAGGGAAAAGGGCGTGCATGCGAGAAGGTCGGGATACGAACCGACACGATTTTCCGTGACGCTTCTATTACTCAAGTAGAGCTGCTCGAAATTATCGAAGAGCTCAACAACAACTCGGAAGTGAACGGAATTCTCGTTCAACTACCGTTGCCGAAGCATCTCGATGAAGACGCCGTAATCCATGCGATCGACCCGCTAAAAGACGTTGACGGGCTTCATCCCGAAAACGCTGGGCTGTTGATGCTTGGACAACCGAGGTTCGCCCCCGCAACTCCGCTCGGCGTGCAGCGAATGCTTGTTGAAGAACATGTCGACATGAACGGTGCGAAAGTCGTAATCGTTGGTCGTAGCAAGCTCGTCGGAATGCCACTGGCTGCACTGCTGCTCCAGAAGGGCGTCGGCGCTAACTCGACCGTCACCGTGTGCCACACCGGCACGAAAGACATGGCTGCCGAAACACGCCAGGCCGATGTTTTGATTGCCGCCGCAGGTTTCCCCGGCACCGTGACGGCCGATATGGTGAAGCCGGGAGCCGTGGTTATCGATGTTGGAGTTTCTCGTGTCGAAGATTCGACCCGCAAACGTGGCTATCGTCTAAACGGCGATGTCGACTTTGAAGCAGCATCTGAGGTCGCTTCAGCCATTACCCCGGTACCGGGTGGCGTTGGCCCAATGACTATCTCAATGCTTCTGGTCAACGTATTGCAAGCAGCTAAATTGGCCGCTTCAAACTGAGATCACAATAGAGAATTCGATAATTTACGGTAGAATGATCGTCTACCCACTTCCGTAGAATCGAAGAATTACATATCGTTCCAACGTCTTAAGCACGTATGTTTCAGTCTGAATAATTAATGGCAAGTTCTACCAAATCCAGTTCAAAAACATCCTCCAAGTCCGCAAAGTCGTCAAAAAACGGCAAGAGCGATGCTGGGGGTCTGGATGAAAGTGACGTAGGCGCTAAGACCGACCATCTAGAACTGTTTCGACAGATGTACCTCATCAGGCAGTTCGAACTTGCGTGCGGTGAGAACTACTCGAAGGGCTTCATTCGTGGGTTCCTTCACCTCTACATCGGTCAGGAAGCCACCGGTGTTGGCGCAATCTCAACCCTCCGTGACGACGACTATGTCGTCAGTAACTACCGCGACCACGGACACGCCCTCGCTCGTGGAGTCGATATAAACCGGGCTATGGCCGAGTTATTCGGTCGAGCTACCGGAACCTCGAAGGGCAAGGGCGGGTCGATGCACCTGTTTGATGTTGTCAAGGGTTTTATGGGCGGTCACGCTATCGTTGCGGGGCAATTGCCCTTGGCCGCGGGTCTGGCTCTGGCTCAGCAGTACAACAAGACCGACGCTCTTACGATGTGCTTCTTTGGTGATGGTTCAACGAACCAGGGTATTTATCACGAGACCATGAACCTGGCTGCTATCTGGAAGCTGCCGATTCTGTTCTTCCTTGAAAACAACATGTACGGAATGGGCTCACCAATTGAGAACGTTCGAGCCGGTGGAATCGACTTCTACCCCGGCATGGCGACCTACGGAATTCCGGCTGTCGAAGTAGACGGTATGGACGTTCTTGCTGTTCAGGAGGCGACTGAGGTTGCCGTTGAACGGATCCGCAAGGGCGACGGTCCTCAGTTCATTGAGGCCAAGACATTCCGGTTTGTAGGCCACTCGATTGCCGACGGTCAAAAGTACCGTGGACGAGAAGAGGTCAAGGAATGGGAAGAGCGCGACCCGGTTGCTACGTTCCCAACCCGACTTCTCGAAATGGGGCTTGTTACCGCAGATGAGATAGCGGAAACGAAGGCCAGTGTCGATGAAGCCGTTGCGAAGGCTGTTGAATTCGCTGAACAGAGTCCAGATCCCGATCTTTCCGAAATCCACAACGACGTGTTCGCTTAATTCATATGCCAGAAATTCTTCTTAGAGAAGCACTAAAACGGGGACTCGAGGAAGCACTTGAGAACGACCCACGCGTATTCATGATGGGTGAAGACATTGGTCAGTACGGCGGTGCTTACGCCGTTACCGACGGCTTCCTGAAGAAATTCGGTCCAGAACGAATCAAGGACACTCCGATTTCCGAGCAGGCGTTCCTTGGAGCCGGGATCGGTGCTGCGGCAGCCGGACTTCGCCCAATCGTCGAGTTCATGTCGATATCTTTCTCGCTTGTTGCGTTCGACCAGATCGTCAACATGGCAGCCAACCTTCGATACATGTCGGGTGGGCAGATCAGTGTTCCAATGGTCATGCGAGCGCCAACCGGCGCGGGTGTACAGCTTGCTGCAACACACTCCCAGAGCTTCGAAACCTGGCTTGCAGAAGTTCCCGGCATGAAGGTCGTTTGCCCTTCAACCCCTTACGACGCGCTGGGGTTGATGCGATCAGCAATCAAAGACGATAATCCGGTGCTAGTAGCCGAACCGGCACTGCTCTACACAATAAAGGGCGAGGTTCCAGACGAGTACTACGAAATCGAAATTGGCAAGGCCGATGTAACTCGTGAAGGCTCAGATATCACGCTTGTTTCGTACGGATATGGAATGGGCCCGACCAACGGTGCAGCCGATCGGCTCGCCGAAAGAGGGGTTTCCGCCGAGGTGATTGACTTACGTTCGTTGAGCCCGATCGATATGGACGCAATCGTTGCGTCGGTTCAGAAGACCAACCGAATAGTTGTTATCGACAACGCCCGTCGCCGAGGCGGCATCATGGCCGAGATAGCAGCTGATCTACAGCAAACCGCTTCAGAATGGCTCGATGGTCCAGTGATGCGCGTTGGCTCAATCGATGTGCCATGGCCGTACAACCGTGGCCTCGAACAAGAAGTCCTAACCGACGCCGACGACGTGCTCGCAGCCGTGGCTGAGGGCTATGGGCTGTAGACAATTATCGTCGAAGTCGGATCCAACCAAAGAAAATGTCGCCTAGCGACCCTCAACTGTCATCCTGATGAAAATCAGGATCTGTGCCCAAGTGCCAGCATCCCCAGCGAACCCGTGGCGTCATCACTAAATATTGTGAGTGAATCTGACCAATATCCGAGGACGATGTACCATTTGGTCAGTTAGGCTATCGACTATCACGACTAGGCCAGTTCCAAGCAGTTTGGCTACTGGGCAGCAGGGAGGACCGTTTCAATGAATGTTCTTGAACTCATTTCTCCCACAAACGCGCCCAGCCAAGAAGCCAACTCCGGCCTTTCGATCGTGCCCCTCATCTAGGTATCTATGTTGAGACGTGCGAAAGATTTCCCCGAGCGCTTCGAGGAACCTCCACGTTGAATACACCTTCGCTTAACGACGACCTAGATCAGATAACCACTCCACTGAATATCAATTCACCAATCGCTGACGACATTCAAAATCTTGTCCAGTACGGCCTCACCGACACCGTTCGAGATC
>CAVOCL010000132.1:0-5920 GCA_963694185.1 Dehalococcoidia bacterium | reverse complement strand
ATAGGGGTGATCGGTGATCTGTTTTTTTCTTAAGCCGAATAACTCAACAATACTTGTTGCACTGTCGGGCACTGGAGTTCTGATACCAGGCGTTCAAAATGCGGCTGATCGGAATAATTAATGGCCCCAAAGTACTTGATGCAGGTCGTCAGGGAACCGCTCCCTGGCAAAACTTCGGAGCTGACACGGGCTGTGATTGCGCAGCGTGCGAAGACGGTTAATCCACTGGGCACGACGACGATATCGATTGCGTCGGCAGCTCAAACAGTAGTCACATCCACACCTTACGAATCTCTGGCTGATTTGCAATTGACAGTAGATGGGATTTTCGACGACAAAGAGGCGTTGGGTGAATGGGATCAGATCGGAGCGCTTGCCAGCTCGACCAGAAATAATCTTTCACAAATCATTCAGTTGCCTCAAAACATGCTGAAGGCAAAATATGTCGAACGATACGAGTTCTATCACGATCCGATGTCGAGGGGCCAATTGATCGCTGCGATTCAGGAGTTCAGTGCATAAAGTGAGGACCCTAACGTAGGTATTACTGCTTCAATGAGCGGTAACACTGTTTTCGTATCGAGACCATTAGAGTCGTTGGCCGAACTTGAAGGTGCCTTCGATCGATTGCGGGACGATCCCGCTGCGGTCGCCCGGGGATCTAATGTGTTGATTCACTGCACCAACTGGATAGCGGGTATTTCAAAGGTTGTCAGCAGGCCGTAGTGCTCGGCTGTTCGATTGCCGGTGATGATACTGATCGCCCAGGTTTATCTGAAATCAAAAAAAGGGGCGGAGCCATTGGCTCCGCCCCTTTGAGTTTCGTTACTAACGCAGGTTACTTCTTAGTTTCTGCGAATGCCTCGCCGATCTGTTCGAGGGCTGCTTTGAATGCAACCGCTGCGTCCATGTCGACGTGCTGCTTTACCTGTGATCCGAGCTTGCATGCTTCCCAAACCTTGGTGTGAAGTTGGGGGTGAGCGGCGAGGTGCTCGGGCTTGAAGTAGTCGGTCCAGATGATGACGATGTCGTTCTTGGCCTTGGTTGCGTGCTCTTCTTTGACTGCAACGTATCGGTTGAACGAGTTGTGGTCATCGACACTGGAAGGTGCGCCCATTTCCAGAATAAGCTCGGTCATTCGGATAACGGTCTGGGCTGCCTGGATGGCGTCGCGGGGGTCGTAAATGCCGCAGGGGATGTCACAATGAGCATCTGCGATTCCGACAGGGAGTACCCGGTCGGCAATTCGTGAAATTGTTCGGAACATGAGTTTTCCTTTTTTGAAAAATGCACAGTTGAGTGCGCAGCTCTGGCGGAAAATGCAGGCTGTCACTTATCGTGCCAAACTTTCCGCTGTCGATTAGCCCGACAAATCTAACACGTAGAAACGCGATTCTCAGTTGAATTTCATAATTAACGTACTAATTGAGTTGCTGTCGGTTCAATTCGTTAAGGTTCGTGGACGCAGCATGGAGCCTTCGATTAGCGAGGGAGCCTGGGTGGTTACGTTCCGAGCCGGTTTTCGTAGGCGTGAGCCGAGGCGGTTCGAAGTGGTTCGGCTTGAGCATCCTCGTTCGGCAGGTCATTGGATTTTGAAACGAATTGTTGGGTTGCCTGGCGAGGAGGTTGCTTTGCGAAATGGCGAACTTTTCGTGAATGGGGATTTGGTGGGTGAGCCGCATGCTTACTGTCCGGATCCGATGGGTGATGTCGATGAATGGTGGCCTCGTGGTGATGAGTATGTGGTGTTGGGTGATAACCGTGGTGGGTCGACGGATAGTCGGAAGTTTGGGCCGGTGAAGCGGGCGAGTATTCGAGGGCGGTTGCGCGGGTAGGGGTTGTGGTGTTTGGTTTGCTTGATGCAACGGTTGTTCCTGTCAACGTCCTTGCGCGTCCCCGCACCAGGTTCCTCGGCTCCGATGACTTCGCTCGGGAAAGGATGGGTGTTGCGAGTGACTCGATTTCCCGAAGGCCGCCGAGGGATCTGGTGGTGTCGCACGGCGTATGACGTGGTGCCGTGAGTTCGAGGAAGTGGCGGTGTCGACGTGATTGCCACGTCGTGCCTCCTCGCAATGACAATGCTTCGAACATCACTCACGATCGAGTATCGCTTTAACCTCGTTGGTTAGGTTCTCGATTACTGGTAGTTGGAAGTTTGAGTTGGGATTTCTTGAGGAGTCGACTTCATTGGCGATGACTGCGATTACGGTGCCTGAATCCTGCCAGTAGACGAACTGGGCCGAGAACGGATAGATGAATCCGAACTGGCCAACGACGGTTTCACCGTGGTCAGTCCACGTGAAGACTCCGGCGCCTGAGTCGATCCGTGTGGAATCTGATTCCTGTGCCGGGTACTCGGCGACAGTGAGCATTTCCTTCCTGACCGTGGCGAAGTCGTCCGATTCGAAAAGTGCTTGGATCAACTTGATGATGTCGGCTGGAGTCGAAACCAGTGCGCCTGACGCCCATTCGGTGCTTATGATCGAGACTTCTGGCACCTGCGGTACATGTCCGTCGACGACTGTCGGTGCATCAGAGTAAGGGCCTGAGAACTCGTAGCCGAGTGGTGTTCCACCGGGGATGCTTTCACGCCCAGCGAGGTATGTATCGTTCATCTCGAGCGGGTCGAGGAAGCGCGTTCGTATTTCGGATTCGAGCGAATTTCCCGTGGTGAGTTCGATGATTCTTCCGAGTATCAGGAAGTTTGTTTTCGAGTAGCCGTACTGGGTTACGGGCGGGAAGAATGATCCTTTTGCTGCTGCGACAGCGATTACGTCGTCAGGCAATTGGGGCGTGTTCGGTTGCTGCTCGTACAGCTCGTCGAGGAATTCTTCGGTGTAGAAGATGGGGATCCCGCTGGTGTGTTCGAGTAGGTTTCGTATCGTGATTTGTTGGGAGTTTTCGATATCAGGGAACCAGCTGTCGATGCTGCCAATGGCAGTGTTTAAACTCAGTTGTTGTTCCTGCGCGAGTTGAATTACGGTTGCTGCGACGAGAACGTGTGTGAGGTCGCCGATGAACATTGGTTTGTTGGCAGTGATCGGATCGTCGGGGAATCTATCGGGGTCGATAGAGCGTTTTGCGAGTCCGCTGGCGAGGTCTAGCTGGCCGGTGGCAGCTGAGTAGACCGACATCGTCGCACCAGTTATTCGTTCATCTTCTCGCCAGACGTTCAAAGCCGCCTGCAAATCGACCCGCGTTGCATTCAGATCTTCAGGTGCTAGCCGGGTGTTCGAGTCGCCAGCCGAGCAGTTTGCGAGCGCAAATATGACGAACGCGAAAACCGGTAGTGCCAACCAATTCAGCACTACCGGTTTTCTAAGTTTTCTGATTTGCTGAATCATGCTGCCGAAACCTTACAGCTTTGGCGGGAACGATTCAGGTTGTCGGGGCGAACTGCCTAGTCGGAGCTCAAATTGATCGCACCAAGCTTGGCTTGATCGTCTTTCGTACCGAAGATCAGCACGTAGGTCACAGCAGCCACGATCGCACCAACAATCGGTCCAGCCCAGTAGACCCAGTGATCGGCCCACTGGCCGTGAATCAGGGCGGGGCCGAGACTGCGAGCCGGATTCATTGATGCGCCGGTTAAAGGAATAGCGATGAGGTGGTCGACGAATACGACGAGGCCGATCGCCATCGGTGCCCATGCAGCGTTTCCGCGTTTGTCGATAGCGGTTGCGAAGATTGTGAATACGAGGATGAAGGTGAGTATCACCTCGATAACGAGACCATCGGACGATTGTACGTTGAGGCCGTGAACGCCCAGGTTATCGATGCCCCAAACGATCTTATCGAGTAGGAACGAAGCCAGGATGGCGCCGCCCAGTTGGCCAACGATGAATGAGAAACCGCGAATGATTTCGATGTTGCCAGAGACGATTGCTGCGATGGTGACAGCCGGGTTCAGGTGTGCGCCTGTGATGCGACCGATTACGACGATGCCAAGAAATATGCCCAGTCCGTGTCCAAGCGCGATCACCACCAGCCCGGCAGTGTCGAATGGATTGATGAGCGAGAGGCCTGCGCCGACGGCTGCACCGACCGCGCCTATACCCATAAATACAAAGGTGAAAGTAGCAATAAGTTCTGCCATTAATCCTCGAAGATTATTGCCAGAGAAAAGTTCGTTCATTGGTGGTTCTTTTTTAGATTAAAGTTATGGGCTGGTGACGTTGAATATCACTGGAAACGTTGGTGAATACGTGTTGTCAGTGAGAATGAATCTGTACTTGGCGTGCATAAATGCAAGTTAAGGCATATAAGCCTAATTCATATCGGGCTGACTCGTGCTACGGGTGGGTCTTAAAACTGAGTGTTTTGATTAACCGCGGGCGAGGATTTGAGCGGCTTCGATAGCGCTGTAGGTGATGATCAGATCGGCACCTGCTCGTTTGATCGAGGTGAGCACTTCCATCACAGCGCGCTCTCGGTCGATCCAGCCTGCTTGCCCTGCGGCGGCGATCATCGAATACTCACCGCTAACGTTGTAGGCGGCGAGCGGCGTGTCGAATCGCATCGAGGCTTCTTTGATCACATCGAGGTAGGCGAGTGCTGGCTTCACCATGATGATGTCGGCGCCCTCTTCGAGATCGGCTTCGATTTCTCGCATAGCTTCTCGTCCCTGGTTCGGAGCCATTTGGTAGGCGCGTCGATCGCCGAATTGTGGTGCGGAATCGGCAGCTATGCGGAACGGACCGTAGAACGCCGAGGCGTACTTTGCGGAATAGCCCATCACGGGTGTGTCGGAAAAGCCTGCCTCGTTTAAGCCTTCTCTAATTGCCGCTACTTGTCCGTCCATCATCGCTGAGGGAGCAACCATGTCGGCTCCGGCTTCGGCGTGCGAGACAGCGGTTTGTGCGAGTAGTGGAAGCGTTGCGTCGTTGTCGACATCGTTGCCGTTTACGATTCCGCAGTGGCCGTGATCGGTGTATTCGCACAGGCATACGTCTGTGATTACATAGGTTTCTGGCGATGCCATTTTGATTGCCGCAACGGCTCGTTGAACGGCTTCGTCGGGAGAGCTTGCGCCTGATCCGGTGGCGTCTTTGTCATCGGGAATTCCGAACAGCAGTACGGATTTAACCCCGGCCGCCATCGCCTTTTGTGCTTCTTCTACCGCGATGTCTACTGACATCTGGTCGACGCCCGGCATTGGCTCGATTGGGGTGCGAACTCCGGTGCCGTTTACGACGAACATCGGGTAGATGAACTCCGAAACCGAAAGTCGGTTTTCGTTGAGCATGTCGCGCAGCGTGGAGTTGCGGCGGAGTCGTCGAAGATGTGGGTACTGATCGCTGTTCATGTATCTATTATCGCTATTTTGCGGTGTTGCCGGAGTGAGCAGTGATGGCTTCGACGATGCCGGCGATCGATTGCGTTTGGGCCTGGATATCTATATTTACGTTGAGTTCTTTAGCGGTGTCGCCAGTGATTGGGCCGATGATGACCGTTTTGCTGGTGTTGATGAGATCGGGGCTTCCACCTAGAAGATCGACGAGATTGCGGACGGTCGAAGAGCTGGTGAACGTGGTGAAGTCGATGCCCTCTTCGTAGGCGGCACGGGCGAGATCGCCGGTGTCGTTGGGGGGTTCGGTCGAGTAGGCGACTACTTCGTCGACTTTCGATCCAAGTTCTTTCAGGCCATTCGCTAACGTTTCGCGTCCGATTTCTGAGCGAGGGAAGAGAACGTTGTTTGGAACGATGTTTTCTTTGTTGAGCAGTTCGACCATTGCGCTTGCCAGATACTGGTCGGGAACGAGATCGGCGTTGATGCCGATTTCGGCGAGTGCATTGGCAGTTGAGGGTCCGTTCACCCCGAATTTGAGATGTGCCAAGGCTCGCGAGTCGATTCCGATTGCCTTCATGCGGGCGGCGATTCCTCGTACGGCGTTGGAGCTTGTGAACATCATCCAGTCGT
>CAVOCL010000131.1:0-5927 GCA_963694185.1 Dehalococcoidia bacterium | reverse complement strand
CTCGTAACGTCGAGCCACGAGTCCGGTACCGCGATGACCAGCTTGGCCTCACCGAATCCCAATCCGTCGTGGAGAAGAACCGTGTCGCCTCGTTCGAGTCGTGATTCGAGATACCTGTCGAGTCCAACAACACCGATATCGGCACTGCCGCCATCGATTTCGATCGTGATGTCAGATTGACGCTGAAACAATACGTCGACACCTGGTAATGACGGGATATCAGCCGTGTAACGACGCGAATTAGCACGCCGTACGCTCAGGCCACAATCGGTAAGCAGCTTTGAGGTGCCGTCGTAGAGAGCGCCTGTCGATGGAAGGGCGAAACGAAGATTGCTCACTATGCGCCCTGCCCTTCATTCGAGTTCTGAAATTCAACAGCGGCTCGGGTGCCTGAGGATCGCAGTTTGCGAGCTTGTTCGATCGCTGCGTTTACTGAACCGGATTCAGATGGCGACACAAGCGTCACTTCATCTGATGATTCTGATGTGGCGGCAAGCGCATCGACTACCGCATCAAGGTTGTAGGCGAATCCCAGAGCAGGGACGTTTCGATCGTACCCAAGCGCTCTGGTGAGACCGTCATAACGGCCTCCACCACCAAGAGTCTCCTCATCGGTGCCGCCGGCGTAAATATCAAAGAGCATGCCTGTGTAGTAGGCAAGTCCTCGTGCTAGGCCGAAATCAACGTTTACTCGTGAGGTATCCACGCCTTCCATTTCGGCTGAAGCCAGAACCTCCGTCAGGTTGGAGATGAGATCGGCTGAGATTCCTGAATCGACCAGTACTTTGCTACCGGTCTCGGCGGCTTCCGCGGCCGGGCCACTGACCTGAGACAACTTAGAAAGCATATCGAGTGCACGTTTGAAATCGGCTGGATTGTCGGCCTGGGACAGCTTTCGAGCTAACCGGGCAACGATTTCTTCCGGAGTACGTGATCCTGTGTTTTGACCGAGAGATACACCGATGCCTTCTGACATCACCTGTTCAATAGTCGAGGCGATTCGCTCGCGATCGGCTGCTGCCTGTGCGTCATCGATCACCACATCGGTAATAAATCCTAGTGCGCTCGCCTTTTCCGTGACCGCATCGATGTTTCCGTTTTTCAGATCGTCGATGCTGGTGACGAGGAAGAGCTTGGCACGTTCTGAGATACCGAACTCAGTTAACGCTGCCATGACAACACCGACGTGACCCACGACAACTCGAGCGTTGTTTAGCCCAAGCGCTTCGAGTCCTTCAATTGCCATTGCGATAACTTCGCCATCGGCCGATGGGGCTGGCGGTCCGATTAGTTCGGCACCTAGCTGAGTGAATTGGCGTGTCTTATCGCCGTCTTCATCTGCCGGATCGGCGTATCGAAATACGGGACCGTCGTACATCAGGCGAACGGATCCTTGCGTGGAGCCGTTGTCGGCAGCGTGCCTGAGAATCGCCGATGTGAACTCAGGTCGAAGGCTTACGTCGAATCCGCCTGGTTCCGAGAAGTCGTATAGCCGAGAAGACAGCGCTCCGCCGGACTTTCGAATATAGAGCTCGGTTTGTTCGAGAATAGGAGTTTCCGCACGGTCATATCCGCGGAGTCCGAAAACGTCGCGAAGTATCGTCGTCGCAGCATCGCGCGCTGCGAGTTCGCTTGGACCTACGTCCTGCATGTTGGGTAGCCGTCGAACCGGCTCGTTTTGAGAGGCCATATCTGACAGATAATTATGTGCGATATTGCGGGTAATTATTCGTGAACGAACCACCAATTCTAATCGAGTTTGCCTAAACTGCCCTACTAGTAGAATCGTGAACCGTGTAAGTGAAGAGCTTATGTTCCGTGCGGATCGACGCTCCTGACTCTGGTGAATATTGATGGACGAACGAACTACACGAGTGACTGTGGTGACTGATTCTGCTGCTGCGCTTTCGCAGGATCAGATCGCTGATCACCGTCTGTTTGTCGCCCGTTTGGAGATCACGATCGACGGGCAAAATCACGTTGACGGTCCTGACGGCGGATTGGATGATTTCTATTCGAAACTTGCCGATTCCACCGATGTGCCGACCACTTCTGCACCCCGACCTATTGAGTATTTAGAGCATTTTAGGTCAGCGGCCGAGAGCGAAAACGACATTTTCTGTGTGAGCGTTTCGGCTCGACTGAGCGCCGCTTTCGACGCAGCGAAGGTCGCTGCTGAATTGTTTGCTGATGAACGACCCGACGTTAGCGTACGGGTGTTCGATTCAGATACCGCAGCAAGTTCGCAGGCGCTAATAGTGCTGGCGGCTGCCCGTGCCGCTGCAGTAGGCGGGTCGCTTGACGAGGTCGAGGAAGTTGCTCGCAATGTTGCCGACAATGTACGACTCGTGGCGATGCTCGAGACTCTCGAATTCATCCACCGCAGTGGGCGCGTGCCGAAAATAGCGGTGTGGATAACGAGTGGGCTGAACATCAAACCCGTGATGGAGTATTCGACCGGGATGATCGGGGCTATAGCTCGGCCACGTACGGTCGGAAAGGCCCTCATTCGAATTCAACGTGAGATGACCGGTGATCTGGCAGGCAAAGTTGCGCATGTGAACGTGATGCACGCCGGGGCGTCAGAACGAGCGGAATATCTCAGAGAATGGACGGCTGCCAATTTCGATTGTGCTGAGTTGTTCGTTACTCAGTTCCATCCGTTCATGGGAGCGCATACTGGGCCGGGGCTGGTTGGTGCGTCGTGGTGGGCTGAGTAGGTTTTTTTTACGAGTTGTTGGCACTATTTCCCGACCGCAGCCCCGATTTTCATCAGGGTAAATTCCGCGGAGCGGAGGGATATCGCGGGATTCAACGGCCATTACAGCCAAAGACCAAGAGCGTCCCCACCCCAGATCCTTCGGTTCCGATGATGGAATTTATCCCGATCAAAATCGGGACTCAGGAAAGGAAGTCTGGCAGCGTTCCTCTTCCTACCCGCTAAATCCCCAAACCCATGCTGCCGTCCTGCCTAGCACCCAGTCGATATCGTCGCCGTTGGCGAACGCCGGGTGGCTTCTCACGCCTTCCAGCGTGTTTCCGTAGCCCTCGCGCCCAGCACTTGGCGGGTAGTCGCTTCCCCACATCATTCGATTTGCGCCGAACGCTTCGTATGCCATCTCGAATAGCGGTGGAATATCGTCGAATCGGAAGTCGGGCAGCAAGATCGGCGGGCGTTTCGTTATTTCGCCAAGTCCCGGCACCTTGATCGTCGTGTTGGGTCGCTTGGCACATTCGAGCGCCGATTCGTAGACGGAGTACGGCGGATCGGTTATCCCAACTCCCGCAAGGTGTTCGATCACGATTTGAGTATCGGGGCAATCATCGATGATCTTCTTGAAACTATCGGCAGAAAATCGTTTTGCGTCACCTAGAGAACTAATGACTAATCCCAGATCACCAGCTTTTCGCCAAATATCTGTGACGTTGGAAAGGGCGTCGAATTCACCGTCGGGGGCGATTCGCAGCCCTGCCGCGCCCTGCTCAGCAAGCTTTTCCAGTGTGCCAAGCGGATCAGGATCCGTTGGATCGACCATCACAACCACTTTGAACCGATCGCCGCGCTTCGCCGCTTCTTCGAACAGGTAGTCGTTATCGTAAGTGCCGCCGTGCTGAATTACCACTGCAGCATCGACACCCGCCTGATTCATTTCGAACTCAAGAGATTCGATAGGTAGGAACCAGTTTTTGCCTGCATGGCAATGGGTGTCGATGATCATGTCAATAGTGACTCTTTCTATGAGATTAGCTTTGCGATGGGTAACTCTGGCGAATTACGTAGCGATTTCCATGCCTGAGATGCCGACACCTGAACCTTCAGCTAGGACTAGATCGTCTATCTCGTTCCGTAGTTCAGCCGACATCTCCCAATCGCCACCGAGGTTGTCCGTCGCTTCAGCAGGTGTAACTGACCCTGCCAACGCAACGCTGATCGTTTCGTTTGCCAGCACCCATGCGATCGCAAGCTGTGGAATTGTCTTGCCGTGGTCGGCTGCGATCACTTTGAGCTTCTCAACAACAGCAACGTTGGCGGCCAGGTTGTCTGGACCCCAAGAAGATATGCCGAAGTTCGCTCCGTTTTTACGCCAGTCGTCATCGCCAAACGTCTTGTATGCGCCCCAAGTGCCGGTAAGCAAACCGTGAGACAGCGAGCCGTAAGCCATGATGCCCATTTCATTTTCTTTGATGAACGGCATTACTTCGGCTTCGGGTCGACGGTCGAAGATGTGGTAGCCGATTTGGTTGGTGACAATCGGGCTGGTCTCGAGGCTCTCGGCCATCATCGAGGTGTTGAAGTTCGAAACACCTGTGTGAAGAATTTTGCCGGCCTTCTTCGCCTGCTCTAGCGCTTCCATCGGCTCTGAGAAAGCACGATCGTGATCGGGCCAGTGGATCAAAAACAAGTCGATGTGATCGGTCTGGAGGCGTTCTAGACTCTCATCAATTGAAGCCAACAGTCGCTTCGGGTCAGAATCGGAAACCGTAGCTGCACGGCGATCCGGATTATCACGAACCCACTCACGGGCACCCTTGGTTACTAGGACGATGTCATCACGGAAATCTTTGATTGCTTTGCCCATCAGAGTTTCGCCATAGCCCCAGCCGTATACGGCCGCGGTGTCGAACAGCGTGATGCCGCCTTCGTACGACGTTCGAGCTGCTGCAATTGCCTGATCATCGTCGAAGTCACCGTACATGCCTCGACCCATCGGCCAGCCGCCGTATCCGATTACGGAGGTTTCTAGACCTGAGTTCCCAAACATTCGTTTTCGCATTTGTTATTCCTGTTCGTGAGTACCTGAATTGGTTCGATATTTTGTGAGTTGGTCGGATATAAAAATTATTCGATGGTGACCCTGCCATCAGTATCGACGTGAGTCACCGCTCCCGATCCGGTGAATGGACCAGCCGTGATAGTCACCGAGATGGTTTCGCCTGCACCGATGTTAAGTGCTGTGCCGTTTTCCTGCGCCTGCTTGATGCCGCCGTTGCCGAAGCTCGTGCACGGTTCCAAACCAGCGTTATAGCACCTGCCGTACCACGGGTAGCCGTAACCGCCACCGTAATTTCGCCAGTACCAGAGGTACTTAAACGTTTCGACAGGATAGCTAACCGCCCATCCGATATTCGTCTCTTCGTTGAGTACCGCGTACCAACCTTCCGACATCTCGGTCATGTACGCCATGTCGAGCGAACGCTCTTCTTTAGCCGGAATGTGGGTGAAGTCGATCACTGAACCGTCTTTGGCGTTCATATTAGGCCAGTCACCCTTGAAATCAGGTTCAAGCATCGAGTTTGGATCGATGCTTTCGGGATGGCTGAGCAGCTTGCAATCGGGGAGAAATAGCCGTGAATTACCGGAAATAACTGGTGGCCCTAAGGCGATATGCTCGAGCCAGACCATGTCGAGGGCTTCGCCGCCTTCGTTGGTTACCGACTCTTCGACTTTGAGGGTAGGAGAACCGGCAACCAGCGTTAGGGTTTTCGAAACCGACATCGGCATGCGAAGGCTTTTCGCCCAGAATCGCACGCTGACCTTTTCTGGCGTGTCTTCGATTATTTGTGCGTCCCATGGAATCAAACTCACATCGCCGTGAATGCCGAAATCGGCGCCGTAGACGGTATCGGAGTAGCCACCATGAGGAACAACGGTCTGCCATCCGCCTTCGTAGAAATCGAGCCAGACTGAACTCGGATCGCCGGTTGGTGGGACTGTCTTGCTTTGATCACGCACGCCCCACGGGCTTCGCCACATGAAGTCGGTATCGGTGGGCTTGTGGACGAAGCTGTAAATATCGGCGCCCTTGTCGGCGAGAACGGTTATTCGTACGATTTCGTTCTCAAGAACAACGGTCTTCAAACCGCGATAGGTCCACGAATCCGATATTCGGCAGCCGGTAGTTCGTTCGTCCTGATAGTGCATGAGG
>CAVOCL010000130.1:0-5954 GCA_963694185.1 Dehalococcoidia bacterium | reverse complement strand
CCCGAAATCTCCGGA
Source organism: Dehalococcoidia bacterium (assembly GCA_963694185.1). Taxonomy (GTDB): domain Bacteria; phylum Chloroflexota; class Dehalococcoidia; order Lucifugimonadales; family Lucifugimonadaceae; genus Lucifugimonas. Next base: position 5,939 of record CAVOCL010000130.1, on the reverse strand, counting down.
ACCGGCGGATCGTCGGGGTGCAGTCCAATTCGCACGCCAACCTCTTCAGCAACCGGAGTAACTTCCTCAAGAAATCGCTTCAGATTCGCCCACATCTGATCATCGGTCTTCGGCTCACGCTCGTCCTCTGGAACCCAGTCGATGTTGAATCCGCTATCCGGATGCTCCATCAATGGATTACCCGTGGCCAGCTTTATGTCGAAGCTCGATGACGTTGCACCAGCCCGAGATGGAGACTTCCTCTCCGTGCGATAAATCCGCAAAACGTGCATGTTGAAAATGATGAAATCGAGCTCGACTTTTTGCATGTTACGCAGCGTTTTCTTGAAGTTGTCGATCTGCTCTTCAGCACCTCGCAAACCCAGCTGCCACTTGAACGTCCACTCCAGCGGAGCCATCCGCACAGCCATCCATTCAAGCCCATACGATTCCACTAAATCTTTGCGATTTTGAAGCGTTTCGACCGAGTAGAACCCATCATCACCCGGCCCCGGCTCGGGCTGTCCAGAAACACCATCCGCCCCAATTTGGGCAGTAAATTTCAATTTCTCGTCTGAAAAGTCGGTACCTAAGAATAGTTTCATGTGTTCATTTCGCTAAATTTAATCGGTTTCGCAGCCTTGGCACCCGCCGGAAGACCCAGTGGCAACTTCACATCCAATAACATCGGCCGTTGCTCACGCTCAACCGTTTCGAGTCCCTCTGAAATTGCTGCGCCGATAACGGACTCATCGTCCACTTTCCGACCCTCAACCCCAAACGAACCGGCCAGTTGCACGATATCTATCCCGTCGAGCACCACCCCAGCGTAAGTCCCGGTGTCCTTCATCACGCCATTGGCGCCACCAAAAGCACCGGCAACAATACCGTAAGCAGTGTTGTTAGGGATCACATATAAAACGGGGATTTTATGATGAGCAGCGCTCCAGAACGCAGAATCTGAGTAGTAAACCGAACCGTCGCCAACCATCCCGACAACCGGCTTGTCCGGAGCCGCGAACTTCGCCCCAAGCACCGCTCCCATCCCGTAACCCTCTGATCCACCAGCCGGTCGAATGTAAATATTTTTGCCACCATCCGGCTTCTTGGCAACGTTCTCCAGCGGAACTGCAAACTGCTCAGTCGTAATGATCCCGCCACCCAGATTCTCAAGCGCGTCATCAACCGCATCGAGCAGCTGCAATGGCCTCACATGCCCCGGAATTTCAGATGAAGGCTGAAGAGCCGTTCGACGTTCCTGCCTCAGGCGCGAAGCATTCTCAATCGCTGTAGCACGCCGACCGTCATACGCCTTGGCGTCGTACCCCCTACGAGCCAATTCCAGCAGCTTCTCCAACGTCCGTGACTCGTCGGCCATCACCGCCAGATCAAGCCCCGGAATATTCTCGAATATCTCCACGTCAGGCCCAACAGCGGCGATCTTCGAAGCGCTCTTGAACAGATTGAAATCTGCCGAATTTCCGCTTCCACCATGCCTCACACCAATCGCGATAATCGTGTCAGGCTCAAGATCGATAACCGGCTGACGGAAGTAACCACAATGCAACGGATGTGCCGCCGACACACCACGTAAATCGCCCCACATCGAAGCAACATTCGCCCCAAAATGCTCGGCCAACTGCCCAAGCAACTGCTCGCCACCGCTCTTGTTGACCCCATCTCCAACGTAGATCATCGGCCGCTTCGCTTCGTGCAGAATCCGAGCAAGTTCTTCAACATCGCTATCTGCCGGATACCCCGCAATCGGTCGAGCCGGAGGGCCACCAACGATGTCGGTCGTTATCTGCTCGGAACCAAGAATTCGATCATAAATTGCGATATGAACGGGCCCAATCGGCGGCGTCATGGCAACCTTAATCGCCCTATCTACTGCAGCCGCAACACCCTCTGGCTCGATAACCGTCCAGTTGGCCTTCATGAACGGCGCGCCGATAGATGTAGGCCCAACGTTGTGACCCAGATCCAATGTAATTCGATCCGCATAACTCCCGGTATCGCCAACAAACGTAAGTGTCACAACCGGTAGCCCAGCCGCCCAAACGTTGATCATCTGCCCAAGGCTTTGGGCCAACCCGGCACCCAGATGCACCGACATCACGGCGGGTTCCGAATTCACCTGCGCAAAACCGCCCGCCATCGCAGCAACGGTGCCCTCATGCAGCCCGATTACACCGTTAATGTTCGGGTTGCTGTGAAGCGAATCGAAGAAGCGAGCCTCACGCGATCCAGGGTTGTAAAACAGATGCTTGATGCCAGACGAAACAAGCTGTTCCACGATGACTTGAGAAGGATTGCCAGTAAATGAACGAGATGCCATCAAAGTGCTCCAAGAGGCGAATCACCAACCAACTGCAAACTCAGTCTCGGTACCATCGCCAAACTACGAATCCCGGCATACTACCCGCTCTGGCAGGAATGCGTCTCACGTCTCACCTGAAACATTGTCATCCTGATGAAAAACAGGATCTGTGCCAGCGAGCCAACAACGTCACGTTTCAGTCCGCACCAACCCCGCGCTCACTGTCATCCTAATTTCATTTTCAGGATCTAAACGCCCAACCCCTGAAACAACAATCACCCCAGCCAACTACACATTGGCAAGAAAACGTGGCGAGCCACCCACCCACCTAGCACACCAACACAATCTGCACGTGCTCGTCGGGCTTCATCAACCGCTCCATCGACGACTGCATCTCGTCCCACCCGATAAAGCTCTCGTCAGTCACCATCGACTTCTCCGAAAGCTGACCCCGCTCCATCAAGTTCAACACCGTCTGCCAATCGATCGGCTGCGACCCGTAAGCCGCCTTCATCTCTACTTCTCGCCCAATCCAATCGACCGTCCGCAAATCAACATCTTCCCACGCCATCGAAACCACCAGCAGCTGACCACCACGCCGAACCATCTCCAACCCCTGCTGGAACGTCGGCTTCGCAGCCGCAGCATCGAACGCCACCGGCACACCGGGCCCCCCTGAAAGCTCCAAAACACGAGCCACCACATCTTCTTCAATGGGATTCAAAACAAGATCCGCCCCAAGCACCCGAGCCGCATCAGCCCGCGCCGCAGCCGGTTCCGAAACGATCACCTGAGCCGCACCCGCAGCCTTCAGCACCTGCACTATCAGCAGCCCAATCGGACCCGCCCCCATCACCACAGCAGTATCACCAAGCTTGAACTTTGAAGTTCGCACTGCATGAACCGCAATCGAAGCAGGCTCGGCAAGCACCGCAAGCTCATCGCTCACGCCTTCGGGAATCAACAGCGGACGCCACTCGTCCATCGTCACGTACTCAGCAAACCCACCAATCCGAGTCGCCTCAATCCCGACAGTACGCGCGCTATACCGATCATCCGGATACGAAGGCATCACTGTTCCAACAGGCGGCGCACCACCACCGCTAACAATCCGGTCTCCAGTGTTCAACCGAGTCACATCCCGACCCGTCTGCACCACTTCGCCTATGTACTCGTGCCCCAAAACCGACCCATCGTTCGCCATTCCGTACTGGAAACGATGCACGTCCGAACCGCACAAGGCCGAATACCTGATCTTCACCAAAACCTGGTTAGGACCCGGATCCGGAGTCGGAATATCCTCAATAACAATCTTCTGAGTCCCGCGTATTACGGCAGCCTTCATCGTAAATTCCTCATATTCGGCTGCTCTTTCTAAAAGCAGCCATCAAATTCCAGCACAGCCCAATTCAAGAGCTAGTTCGCCAAACGTACACTTTGCCACGTCACATTAGTGAAATACGAACGCAAATGTGCCACAATCCCGGCGGGCGGATTATCCACCCGCAGAATCTAGATAACAATCTCTGCTACTCAACTAAGAGGTGTGAAATAATTCGACTCGCAAACAAGGTCGCAATCGTCACCGGAGCTGGCACCCGATCAGCCAACGTAGCCGGAGTTGGCGTTGCAACAGCCAAACTCTTCGCCTCTCATGGCGCAAAAGTGCTGATCGTCGACATGGACAAGGCGGCGGCCGAAACCACCCAGCAGGCGATAACCGCAGCCGGTGGCGAAGCATCAATATTCATAGCCGACGTGTCGCAGGAAGACGGCTGCAAAGCCCTCGTTGAAGCAGCGATAGAACGCTACGGCAAGCTCGACATTCTGATGAACAGCGTGGGAATCGGCGGCCCCGGAACAGTCATCGAAGTAACGCAGGATTCATGGAATCGTGTGCTTGATGTCGATCTCAAAAGCATGGTCTTCATCTCCAAATACGCCGTGCCCGAAATGATCAAAAATGGCGGCGGATCCATCATCAATGTTTCCTCAGTAGACGGCATCCGCGCCGCTATGACCAAGAACATTCCCTACGCAGCTGCCAAGGGCGGAATGATTTCCGCCACCCGAGCGATGGCGGTGCATCACGGACGCGATAACATCCGAGTCAACTGCATCGCACCCGGCATGCTCTACACATCGATGACCGAAGCCGTCGACGACCGCAAACGTAAACTTCGACGCGACATCGCCCCCCTCGGAACCGAAGGCAACGCCAACGACATTGCGATGGCAGCCGTCTTCTTAGCAAGCGAAGAATCACGCTGGATCACCGGCGTGCTGCTACCCGTCGATGCAGGCCTAATGGCAGCCGGACCTCAGTCCCTCATCAACAACATCCTCGAAGACTACGAATACACCTAGGCCAAACAAACGGAGCAGGCGAATCGTGCAATTCAGCGACGTAACAGTCATCGACGGACTCGACACCAGCAAGTGGGGTAGCGAGAGCGTTTATCGTGCACTTCGAGACGGCGGTGTGACGGCGATCAACGCCACGATTGCGATCTGGGACGACTACGAATCAACGCTCCACATGATCACGAAATACCTCGAATGGTTCGACGAATTCGACGATCTAATAAGACCCGTGAAAACCGTCGAAGATATCCACAGAGCCAAAGCAGAAAACCGCACAGGAATCATCTTCGGCTGGCAGAACGCAACACCCATCGGCAACGATCTCACCCGCCTGAAGCTGTTCCATGCACTCGGCGTCCGAGTCATTCAGCTCACCTACAACGAACGGAATTTACTCGGCAACGGCTGCTACGAACGTACCGACGATGGCCTCAGCAATTTCGGCCTGGCAGCGGTCAAAGAAATGAACCGACTCGGCATCCTCATCGATCTCTCCCACGTCGGCGACCGAACAACCCTCGATGCCATCGAAAACTCAATTCAACCCGTGGCGATCACCCACGCTAACGCCCGCTCACACATCGACCACCCCCGCAGTAAAACCGACGAAGCGATCAAGCTTCTCGTAGAACGTGGTGGAGTAATAGGAGCTAACGGCTTCCCGATGTTTTTCGAGAAAGGCTTCGAAACTGGACTCGACGAATACATCGACGCAATCGACTACCTCGTTCAAATGGTCGGCATCGACCACGTCGGCATCGGCACCGATTTCTGCACTGAACAACCCCGCTCGTTCTTCGACTGGATATTCTCATCGCAGGGCAACATCCCCGCCGAAGAAGTAGCGTTCACTCCCGAGCCGTACACTCATTTAAAGGGATTTGAATCACAGGCCGAATGGGCTAACGTCGCTGAAGGTCTACTCGCTCGAAACTACTCCGAAGCCGACACCAAAAAGGTCTTGGGCGAAAACTGGCTAAAGCTATTCGGAAAAGTCTGGTCATCATGAACGTAATCGAGTTTCCGTCCGCATCCGAATTTCTTGAATTAACGCGCGAGCACCTGCTCGAAAACGAAATAGCGAACGCCATTTTGTTGAGCTACGCAGAAAATCAAACACAAGGCGTCGAGTCGGCCATGACCACGACGTTCGGTTCTGTCAGAACTCAGTGTCGGGGTGGAATAACATCATTCCTCATTTGCTGAGGAGATCTGTTTATGTCCTGCCCACACTGCCTGTCCGCGTCCGTTTCGAAGAGAAAACGTCGAACCTCGC
>CAVOCL010000129.1:0-5956 GCA_963694185.1 Dehalococcoidia bacterium | reverse complement strand
TTCATCAAAAGGTACACACCGAAGGCACCAAGAATCCCGAATACGGCACCACTGGCACCAACGCCGGGATTTGGTCCAGCCAGATAGCTAACTGCATTACCCAGTATTCCAGCCATCAAATATAGGGCTGTGAATCTGACCGACCCGAACACCTTTTCGACCATCGAACCGAATATGACCAGCCCGAATAGATTGGTTGCCATGTGGAATAGGCCCACATGTAGGAACATCGGCATGAACAGCCGCCAGTACTCACCTTCAGCAATATAAGGCCCATACTTGGCGCCCCAGTTGAGCAAATTCTGCGTGTTCGAACCACCCGTCGCCAGGATGCCAAGAAAAAACAAAATGTTAATAGCTACGATTGCGCTGGTTGCCGGCGATGAACTTATGGTCGCTGTAAAAGATTGTCGCTGACCTGTGGGTTGCCTCAAGTTTTCAACTTTCGAGTGAACAGATGGTGTTAATTGGGTTTTGGAGCCTATTTTGATAGGTCACCCGCATCGATATTTCATTCTTTCGCTATCAGCCGACGTATACTCTCGGCGGTATCGAAAACGACAAGTCTCATTGCGCAACCCCTAACCACCCTACAGCGTTGACCAATTGAACGAACAGGTGAAAACACGAATCCTTGTAATCGACGATGAAGAGTCGATTCGTTACGCCGTGGACGCTGGTCTTGATTTTCTGGGCGATTTTAACGTCCATTTCGCTGAGGACGGGGTAAAAGGCATCGCAGGCCTTAAAGAGCTGTCACCCGATCTTGTACTTGTTGATCTTATGCTGCCATCGGCAAGCGGCATGGAAGTCCTCGAAGCTATACGTAAAGACCCCGATATCACGCGCCCTAGAAGGGCTGTGTTGATGACCGGTCATGTGAATCCAGTTGAAGATCAACATATGGCTGACATCGGTATCGATCGAGTTCTATCGAAACCGTTCAAGCTCGAACAGCTTAAGAAAGCTTTGTTCGATTGACCATAAATATAGGTAATACACCCCCTGAATCATTTGTGGGGTTAGTCCATAATTCCGACTGAACACGTTGCAGACACGATTTGATGTGTCGTTCGAAGTGAATCGCCTCATATCAGGCGGCCGCAATTCAGGAGTGGACTAAGAGCTAGTAGCCGAAGATGACGTTGCGACACGAGACGCCGTTGTTGCCATGCTCGAAGAATTAGGCATAACCGATGTAGTGACTGTGTACAACGGCGAGCTCGCGCTCAAAGCAATCGAGGAACGTAAGTTTGGCGTCCTACTTCTCGACCTGATGATGCCAAAAGTCGACGGCTACGAAGTACTACGAGCGCTTCGCACAGGCAAATATCAACGTCCGGATCGGGTGATAGTTATGAGCGCTCACGCTCAACCGGCTGAGCTTGACGGTCTTATTGCACTAGGCGCCGACGCGTTTATGCCCAAGCCCTTCACACTGGACGATCTGGAAAAAATTCTGTCTTAGTGTGATCGGGGATCATCTCCCTCATCTGCACTACCAGTTAGATCTACTTACTTTGCTTGGACGATGTCCAGCTCAGGCAACTCAGCCAGCACGCCACGCTCTACCGCCATCGTGAACAGCTTGGTTAGGGCTTCCCTGCCCTCTTCCCCCATATCGACAGTGTCGTCGTTTACGTACATACGAACGAATTTCTTGCCATCGTCGGGGTCAATACCGCGGCCAAATCCCAAGGCGTACTCAAGCGCATCGTCTTCATGATTTCGGGCATAAACGATGCTTTCAAGCGATGCATCGGCAATCGTTTGGGCAAGTTTTTCACCGATGTGGCGGCTGACAAGATCAACTCCCAACGGGATCGGTAAGCCTGTCGCCTCGTGCCATTTTTCGCCGAGGTTCATTATTCCGTGATATCCAAGTTTTTCGTACAGAATCTGCCCTTCGTGAAGCAGAATTCCGACATCAGCTCGACCGTCTTCGATCGCCGGTCCGACGTCGTCAAAGTCGACGAACACGGGCACGCAGTTCTTTGGTCCAAAAATTTGGAACAACAGCCATGAAGTGGTGAAACGACCCGGCACTGCAACACGCTTGCCCTCGAGATCCGCCTCGGTTATCGGCTTTACGGAAACAACCATCGGGCCGTAGTTGCGCCCAATCGACGATCCACACGACATGATTCTGTAATGCTTGGCAACATCTGGGTACCGTGCAGCCGAAATTGCCGTCACCGGAAGCTTCCCAGTTTCAGCCAGGACGTTAAGCGACTCGATGTCTTCCATATGGTGAGCGAGCGAGTAGCCCGGAATCTCCACAATCTTCTTCTCCATCGCAAAAAACATAAACGCGTCGTCTGCGTCAGGGCTGTGCCCAAAAGTGATCGTGTTGTCTTTGATAGTCATGATGTTTCTTATTGGTGGGGTGATATTGAGTTACTTGACTGGAGTCAGCTCAGCCTCTGAGCCTTCAACAATTTCGTAGTTTGTAAGCCGCTGAATCGGCGAGTATCCCGCTTCCGAGATCATCTCTCGCACTTCATCTTCGGTCGTTCGGTTGTAGAACCCAGCGGCAAGCATGACGTTCTCGTCAAAGAGAGTCCCGCCAAAGTCATCGGCACCGAACCGCAGTGCGATCTGGCCGGTCTTCTTGCCTTCCGAAAACCACGACGCCTGGATGTGCGGAATGTTGTCGAGCATGATGCGTGAGAGCGCAATAATCCTCAGGTACTGGTTCGGCCCGGCCTCTTCTTCAACTAGTTTCGCCAAGGCGGTGTTGTCCTTCTTGTAGGACCACGGGATAAACGCCGTAAAACCACCGTCATTGCCGTTTTTCAGCGCCTCGTCCTGAACACGCCTGATGTGTTCTAGCGATTCGATCACGTGGTGATCCTTTTCGACGTGGCCATACATCATCGTTGCGGTCGTCTTGAATCCAACTCTGTGAGCTGCCTCGTGAACTTCGGTCCATTGATCTACGGTGTCCTTCGGCTTGAATCTCGACACAGTGGCCTTTACTTCGTTCGAGAGGATCTCAGAACCACCACCGGGCATCGAACGCTGTCCTGCGTCCCAGAGCGCTGTAAACACCTGCTCGTAGTCCATCTCAGAGACTTCGGTCATCCGGACGATCTCAGGAGCCGACCAATAGTGCGGCGTGACGTCTGGAAAACGCTTCTTGGTTTCGGACACCATTTCAACGTAGTAGTCGAGTTGAAGCTCCGAGTTCAGACCGCCCTGCATCAACACAGTACGTACGCCGCTCTTACGAGCACGTTCAATCTTGTCCATGATCTGCTCAACCGTGTAGGTGTACGCAGAAGGGTCGTTCGGGTCAGTGCGATAGAACGCACAGAATGAACAATAGGCGTCGCAAAGGTTCGTGTAGTTGAGGTTGGTGTCGACTACGTATGAAACGCTCTTGTTCGGATTGTGATGCTGACGCCAGAAGTCGGCGAGCGGAACCAGATCTAGCAGCTCGGCCTCTTGCATCAGCCACAGGCCTTCTTCGCTTGAAATGCGCTGGCCTGAAAAGACTTTTTCGGTAATTTGCTTAAGCATTGTTTCTTTACATCGATCGTCGATTACGACGTCGATACGGCCTTTGTTTCAACCTGCTTGGTATCAGGGCTAGGTGGTCGCCACATGGGCAACAAATCAAGTCGTCGCTGGAATTCTTGCTGGCCTCGTCGCTCTTTCGGGCCAAGAAAATATGTGAAATTTCGAATGTAATCGGCAACATCGGATTTCGGCATGGCCTCGGTCGCTCGCTGCTGGCTAATCTTGAGAATCGAAATATCGTCGGTCGAACTCTGAGTCGCCTTCGCTATCAATCGGTCTAACTGATTTGCGGTTTCTCGTGGCACGTCTGTTCGAATCACCCACTCGGCAAAAACGAACGGTAAGCCCGTCAGTGTCTTCCATGCTGTACCGAGGTCGTAAATGTAGGGGTAAATTGTCTGCGATCGTCGCTCTAGTGCCGGGTCACCGATCCAAAGCGCTGCGTCATGTTGATCATCTGTTTCCACGAATTCATGACCAGAAACGTTCCATAAATCGGCAAACAGAACCCTCATTAGTTGGATTGAGGTTGCCGTGTGAGAAGTCACTGCTATCCGTTTGCCAGAAAGTTGATCGACTGGATAGTGAGAGAACAAAAACACGCTCTTTGCTGACCCATCACAAGCTATCCCGAGATTTCCGAGCGATCGTACTTGATCCCCGAGCCGAAATATTTCCGCGATCGGTAGCGGGCCAGCAACCAAATCCCCACGCTCAACGGCAGCAGCCATCGCACGCGGCGGCATAGCTACCAGATCGCAGGATCCGACAGGAAGATTGCGATAAAACACTTCCGAATTGAGATAAGTCATGTGCCCTACTCTCAAAACATCATTGTTGGATTGATTAGTGGTCATACACTCGAATCTCGTTGTACAGAGCGTCTCGCTCAACTGGAATCCGACGTGCATCTCGAATGAACGAGGCCATCTTCTCTCTCGCCTGACCAGCCGGTGAATCGGCGAGTGCGGCGTGAGCAATTCGTTCTTTGCCAATCGTGCCATCAAGGTCGTTGGCTCCGAAGTTCAGTCCGATGCTGGCGGTAGCCTCACCAAGCATCACCCAGTAGGCCTTGATGTACTTGATGTTGTCGAGCATCAGTCGTGCCGCTGCGATCATCTTGAGATCGTCCATCGCCGGAGTGTGACGAGGTCGCAGCTTGGTCATACCCACTTGGTACTCCAGTGGAATGAACGCCAGGAATCCACCCGTTTCGTCCTGAATGTTGCGCAGACGAATCAGGTGTTCGATCCGTTCTTCGAATGTTTCGATGTGCCCGTACAACAGCGTGCAGTTTGTCGGGATGCCCATTCGGTGGGCGGTTTTATGAATCTCGGCCCATCGATCGGCGTTTGCCTTGCCGGGGAGCAGAATCTTGTGAACCCGCGATGAGAACACTTCGGCGCCGCCACCGGGCATCGACTGTAGGCCCGCTTCTTTCAGGATGGCCAATGACTCTTCAGGCGACACTTTCCATCGACGCTGGAAGTAGTCGATTTCCGAAGCCGTAAATCCCTTGATCTGAACATGCGGAGCCTTCTTGTGAATCTCCCTAACCATCTCGACGTAGTACTCGAATGGCCATGTCGGGTGGTGTCCACCAACTATATGAATCTCGTGAATATCGTCGTCAACGTGATCGAGAATCTCTTCGAGTGACATCTCGTAAGCGTCTTTATCCCCCGGCTTCTTTGCGAAGTCGCAGAATTTACAGCTGAGCACGCAGATGTTCGTCGGATTTACGTGACGGTTCAGGACAAAGTAGACCTTGTCGCCAGTAACGCGCTTCTTGGCGAAATCGGCCATACGACCGACACCGGCTAGATCGTCGGTGTCAAGTAGCGTCACGCCTTCTGAACTAGATAGACGCTCGCCCGCCTGTACCTTGTCCCAAATCGGGAACAAGCGCTTATCGACTAGATTGATATCGACCTTAAGATCGGGGTCGGCTACTTCCAGTATCGTGACCATTTAGAATCCACTTTCTTCACTATTTCGGGGTCCATAACCAGCGGTTTCTGGTAACCCTGTTTCCATGTCGCATCAATACCCATCGCACCTGAATAAACCGGTGCGATTCCTCTGAATTCCGCACGTGAGAACATCACGTCAAGCACTGCATCGAATCTCGTAAATATGCCCCACAGCAAGTTCTCGTCATCATCGATATCGACATCTGCCGAAACCGCAACAACGATCTTCACGCTGCCGAGTAGAGGGTTGTCGATCAGCTTCTGGATGACCTCCCTGCCGTTGCCAGTTGTTTGAACAACCAGCATCGTTTTGCCAACCAAACGGTGCTTCACGATTCCAGGAGCGATCGCCCCGATGTTCGCTGGCAGCGCTACTGCGGTTGGAGCCCCTTCGCCGAGCGGACCGCCGGTAGCGTCAAGGATCATCTTTGATCCCTTATGAAGCGCTTCACCAGTGAAGT
>CAVOCL010000128.1:0-5979 GCA_963694185.1 Dehalococcoidia bacterium | reverse complement strand
CCATGAGCCACCAGTTCAACCGCCCCAGCGCCTGACGAATCTGTAGAGTATTCACCGAAATGCCAGAACACATACTCGCAATTGATCAGGGAACAACTTCGACACGGGCGATTGTTTTCGACTCATCGGCAACGCCGGTGGGATCGGCTCAAGTCGAACTTACGCAACATTTTCCTCAACCGGGCTGGGTTGAGCATGACCCTATCGAAATCGCCGAAGCGGCCATAAGTGTCGCCAAACAGGCCATCGGGCGCGCCCGTCTTGCGCCGGACGATATTGCGGCAATCGGAATCGCGAATCAGCGCGAAACGACGATCATATGGGAACGTGAAACCGGTCGCCCCGTGGCTAACGCAATCGTGTGGCAAGACCGCCGAACGGCTGAAATTTGTAGGGACATCGCAAAGAGCGACCATGCCGATAATATTCGTCAGATTACCGGCCTGGTAGTCGACCCATATTTCAGCGCCACAAAAATCATGTGGCTACTGGCAACAATCCCGAACGGTCAGGCTCGTGCTGAAGCCGGCGAACTCTGCTTTGGCACTGTAGATTCGTGGCTGCTGTGGCACCTGACCAGCGGTGAGGTACACGCTACCGACGCCACGAATGCCTCTCGTACGATGCTGCTGAACCTGCATGACCTCGAGTGGGATCCCGAGATGCTCGATCTGTTCGACATACCGGAAGCCATGCTGCCTGAGGTTCGCGGATCGGCCGACGATTTTGGAGTTACGAGCAAATCGGTGTTCGGGGCCGAGATTCCTATCACCGCGATGGCGGGCGATCAGCATGCGGCGTTATATGGCCAGGCTTGCTTCAAAAACGGCCAAATAAAGTGCACTTACGGAACCGGCGCATTCGTTCTGGCCAACAGGGGCACAACTGCACCAATTCAGAAATCTGGTGCCAGCGATGCTGGCCTGCTGGCAACTCTTGGATTCCGAATTGGATCTCGTAAAACCTACGCTGTCGAAGGATCTGTGTTCGTAACCGGGGCCACTGTGCAGTGGCTTAGAGATGGCCTCGGAATTATTTCCAATGCCCCTGACACCGTCGACATGGCGATGAACGTGGGCTCGAACGAGGGCGTTTATTTTGTGCCGGCTTTTGTTGGCCTTGGTGCGCCTCACTGGCAGCCCGATGCGACCGGTTCGATTACTGGTCTCACACGAGGGAGCGATCGTAATCACATCGTTCGAGCCGCCCTGGAGTCGACTGCGTATCAGGTGAAAGATGTGGTCGACGCTATGGAAGCCGGTAGACCTCGATCAAGTCAGTCTTTGCGGGCAGATGGCGGCCAAAGCAATAATCCGTTCGTTATGCAGTTTCAGGCGGATATATTGGATCGTCCTGTTGAGGTAGCTAGCATCACCGAAACTACGGCGCTGGGTGCTGCATTTTTAGCAGGTCGAGGTCTTGGGCTGTGGCGTTCCGACTCCGATATTGAGTCGCTGTGGAAAGCATCGTCAATTTACGAACCATCGATGAGCGAGTCGGAGCGTAATTCTCTCTATTCAGGCTGGCTCGAAGCACTTCGCCGTACCATGCCGCGCATTTAGGAAACTTGATGACTGTTTTGGTAACCGGAGTGACAGGTAAGACCGGCAGGCGGGTGGTTGAGTCGCTGGTTTCGAGAGGCGTTGGCGTGCGGACGCTTGTGCGAGATATAGAGCGGGCCAAGATGGCGACGCTCGGGATGGCTGTTGAGCTGGCGCTTGGTGATTTCAACGATCAAGGCTCGATTGCAAGCGCGGCGGCGGGCTGTGACGGCATGTATCTGGTGATTTCGGATGGAAAAAATCAGGTACGGCAGGAAGTCGATACGGCCAGAACCGCAGTCGAAGCTGGCGTGAAGCACATCGTGAAGTTATCTTCGAGTGACGCCGAACTCAGGCGGTCGTACTGGGCTGTGGCGCATCACGATATCGAGCTTGCTATCGCCCAGATGGACGTTGGCTATTCGTTCGTTCGGCCCAACTACTTCATGGAGGGATTTTTGGATCTTTTCAAGGTAGGCGACTCGGGTGACGTAACGCTGGAAGTGCCAGCCGGAGATGGCGTTATCGGCGCTATCGATACCTACGACATCGGCGAGGCATCTGCTGCGCTGTTGGCTAGTGGCGAACCGCTGAATTCGCACGCCCTGATAACGGGAACCGAGAACATTTCGATGAAGCGAGTCGCCGCAGCGTTCAGTGCGGTGGCAGGTGTGGAAATCAGCTACGTCGATATCAACGCCGGCACCTATCGCGCCGAACTTGAAGTTCAGGATTCGGCGAGTGCTGGCGATATTTCAGATATCTACGAAGAAGTTCGTTCGGGCACAGCTGAGATGATTTCGAAAGATGTTGAACTGATCACCGGTACTCCGGCGCGTTCTATCGAGCAGTTCGCTGAAGCAAACAAAAACGCCATCATTCAAGCAATTGCTTCCGCTTCGGCCGCCCATGATGCCACCTGAGCCTGCCGGACGGTGCTAACCTGCCGCCATCTAGCTAGCAGGCAAGCAACGGAGGCACGGTTTATGTACGTCGGAACACAGGTGGGCGCACGGAACGATTCGGACTTTGAGCAGTGGGCGCAACTTGGCGTTGTGAATATTTGTTCAGATCCGGGCGGCGATCCACATAAGTGGACAATTGACGATCTGGCTCGCCACAAAGAGAAGGTCAACTCCTACGGCATACAGCTCGACATGGTGCAGATTCCGCTGTCATCGACCGTTCTAGACAATTCGCAATCACCGAACATAATGCTCGGCAAAAGCCCCGAGCGCGACCGCGAAATCGAATCGATTCAGAACATTATTCGCATGTGTGGTGAAGTCGGTATTCCGGCGGTCAAGTACAACATGAACATCATCGGCATCCCGCGCTCCGAGCGTGAGGCGGGTCGAGGTGGTGCATCGGCATCCACGTTCCGCTGGGCGAAAATGAACCAGGACGACCCGCCGACCATCGCTGGTGAAGTGAGCGTCGACGAGTTCTGGGAGCGTATCGACTACTTCCTCGAACGAGCCGTGCCTGCTGCTGAATCGGCGAAGGTCCGAATGGCGTGCCACCCGCATGATCCCTACACACCGGACGGCTACATGGGCGTGACACGGGTGCTGGGCACGATTGAGGGCATGAAGAAGTTCGTGATGATGCACGAGAGCGACTATCACGGTCTGAACTTCTGCCAGGGTACTGTGACCGAGATGCTCGACGACCCGGGTGCCGAGATCGCCGACGTGATCCGCTGGTTCGGTTCACGCAACAAGATTTTCAACGTTCACTTCCGCAACATTCGGGGTCACAAGCTCGACTTCATGGAGTCGTTCCCGGACGAGGGTTCGATCGATTTCTCAGAGATCGTCAAGGTGTATCAAGAGGTCGGCTACAAGTACATGCTGATGCCGGATCACGTTCCGTGGATCAGCGGTGACGACCCCCAAGGCACGGCGTTTGCGTTCTGCTACGGCTACATTTCGGCTCTGCTGCAGGGCATTGGCGAGCCACGCAAGCAGCCGTGGGTGACCAAGAGCCCGGGTGAGCACTCAAGGGCAGCAAAGCAGACCCAGTAGTGCCAGTGGCACATTCTTTCAGTTGTGGGCGGTGTTGGCTGAGTCGCCAGCTTGGTAGTGGTTGGATCGTTCTTGCCCCCTCTCCCAGTGGGAGAGGGTTGGGGTGAGGGTGAACCCGTGATTGGTGGAACACTTGTCGATGCGGGTTGGAGCGTTAGCCGAAGACAACTATGAGACCTGCAATATCCTGAAAATGAATTCAGGATGACAATTCGCTGCGAATTGAACTATTTCTGCAATAAGGGAATCCGAAAATGCACGTTGGAACGCAGGTAGGCGCTCGTAACGACGCTGATTTCGAGCAGTGGGCGCAGCTTGGCGTAGTGAATATCTGCGCCGACCTGCCGGGGAATCCGCACGACTGGACCAAAGACGCACTTTCACGTCATCGAGACAAGATCAACTCGTATGGCATCGAACTCGATATGGTGCAGCTCCCGTTGGCATCGTCCACTGTCGAAAATTCCACATCGCCCAACATCATGCTCGGTAAAAGCCCCGAGCGAGATCGTGAAATCGAGTCGATCCAGAACCTGATCCGAATTTGTGCTGAAGTTGGCATTCCGGCGGTCAAGTACAACATGTGCATCGTTGGCGATCCTCGAACCGAACGTGAAGTAGGTCGTGGAGGTTCTTCGGTATCGGCGTTTCGATGGTCGAAGGCGGACCAAAATGCTGCTCCGGGGATAGCTGGTGAAGTTCCAGCGGATCTGTTCTGGGAGCGGATCGACTACTTCCTAGAGCGGGCAATCCCTGCAGCCGAATCGGAAAAAGTGCGAATGGCGCTGCATCCACACGATCCCTACATCCCAGACGGCTGGATGGGCGTCGATACCGTTCTTGGCACCGTCGAGGGGATGAAGAAGTTCGTTCAGATGCACGAAAGTCCGTATCACGGCCTAAATTTTTGCCAGGGCACCGTAACCGAGATGCTCGACGATCCGAACGCTGAATTGCCCGACGTTATCCGCTGGTTCGGAAGTCGGGACAAGATATTCAATGTTCACTTTCGCAATATCAGAGGTCACAAACTCGATTTCAAAGAGACGTTCCCTGACGAAGGCAGTATCGATTTCTCCGAGATCATCAAGGTGTATCAGGAGGTCGGATACAAGTACATGCTGATGCCGGATCATGTTCCGTGGATCAGCGGTGATGACCCTTCTGGAACGGCGTTTGCGTACTGCTACGGCTACATTTCTGCACTTTTGCAGGGCATAGGCGAACCACGCAAACAGCCCTGGGTGACGAAGGGTCCGTGAGTGCTGGTCGATAGATCATCATGAACATATCTCCAGAATCACTAGTCGAAAAACTGCTGGCAGCCGGGTTCGAAATCGAAACTTGGATTGTGCTCGGTGTTGGCCAGAACAGCATCGCAATACTCGCCAACGATGAATGGGTTTTCCGAGTTCCGTTGCATTCGAGCGCAGCCGACTCGCTGGCGGCAGAAGTCGAAGTACTGCGAGCAGTTCAAGGTCGATTGCCTGTGTTGACCCCAGACCCCGAGATTGTCGTAGAGGTTCCTGGTGTCGAATGGCACGTGATGGCGTACCGGGCAATCGCAGGTCAGCCGTTGGAACGCGAGCAAATCGATTCGCTCGACACCGTATCGCTAAACCGACTTGGTCGAGATCTGGGTCGGTTCATGAACACGCTTCACGGAACTCCGGCATCGCAGTTCAATCGTTCAGTAGTTCGTGATTACGATAATCAGGAACAGTGGGAGCGGCTGAGAAATGACGCTCGGCAGTATTTGAAACCCAGGGTTGTTTCTTCTATATGGAATCGGCTGAATCGTAAGTTGGGCAAGTCGATCGAAAAAATCAGCCGATTTGAATTCGAACCTGTTTTGCGTCATGGGGATTTCGGGTTCGGGAATTTTCTATTCGATCGGCAGTCACATCTGACTGGAGTGATCGATTTTGGTAGCGCAGGGTTCGGCGATCCGGCTGTCGACGTAGCAGGGCTGATTGCATCGATTGGCCCCGGCGAGCTACTTATCGACAAGGTGCGCCCTACTTACCCCGACGTCGATGGCATGCTTGATCGAGCACGTATCTACCGTGAGACTTTCGCTCTTCAGCACGCGTTGTTAGGGGCAAAGGGCGACGATGAGATAGCGATCAAAGAGGGTCTTGATAGTTATCTTGGCGAGTAAGTAGCGACGAGTGGTGATCGCCGTGGGCGCACCGTAATTCGTTGTCGGTCATCCTGAACTTGATTCAGGACCTCGCAAATTGGATCAAGTGACCTCGCTGATGACCGAAATATGTGCGGTCCCCGCTTTTCGAGGTATTGAATCTAGTTCAGCATGACGATTAAAGTTATAACCTTGGCAAAACAATATTTGGAGATTTGAAATTGCCTGACAGTCCGGAAACTAGTGAAAACCCCGTCGCATACCGTTC
>CAVOCL010000127.1:0-6003 GCA_963694185.1 Dehalococcoidia bacterium | reverse complement strand
CGACCACCAACTTCGACCACGAAACCAACCAACTAATATCCACCGTCATACTCGAACCGAATATTCCCGACTCCATCCTCGAAGAACTCAAGACCCGCGCAGCCAACGCCGTCGCCGAAACAGTCGGGTCCAGCTTTCTCAACAGCATCGAAATCGTAATAATTCTTTCGAATTCCACATCACTCGGCGGCCTCGACTAGCAGCACCGAGCACCCGTCCCACACAACCCACCAACAACCTTAGAAGCCAACCAAGAAGCCAAGAAGCAGGAAACCGTGGCCTAGCCACGTGTCATCCTGAACTTGATTTAGGATCTGTGTAAACGCGCACGCCACGTCACCCACCAGCCATCAACCGCCCCAACCAACAACCCGCGGGCAAGAAAACGTGCCACCGGCACTGCCACCCTGAGGCCCTCGCCAAAATGGTCCCACGTCATTCGACGACGCCCGGACCAAACGGCACACAGGCCAGCAACACCAGACATCGCCCCCACACACCCCTGAAAAGTCGTACAGTGCACCCGCGCGCCCTACCCGCGGACAGCGAGTCAACGCAGCCGACAACACCGCTCTTGATCGATCCTCCCTCCTTCGGGAGGGAGTTAGAGGGAGGGTAGATTGCAGCGGCGACCAAGTCATCCGATGACGCCCGGAGCAAATCACGCATGAAAATCACCGATATCACCACCACGCCGCTCAAAACCGGTAAATCCCTCGTCCGAATTCAAACCGACGCCGGAGTCGAAGGCTGGGCTGAAGGCCCCGGAGTAAACAAAATCGTCCCCGGGCGAACCGCCTCCGTCTTCGAGGCCTACCTCGAAAGCATCATCAAACCAACCCTCATAGGCGAAAACCCACTCGACATCGACCGACACTGGGAAACCCTCGCCCAGGGCAAGGAAGACCGCCTCTACAAGCTCCCTGCCAACATCGTAGGCATCATCGATGTCGCACTCTGGGACCTACTGGGCAAAGAGACCGGCAAGCCCGTCTACACCCTCATGGGCGGCGCAGCCCGCACCACGATTCCCCTCTACTGGAGCACCGGATCAGGCTGGAAATTCACCCCGCAGGAAATGCTCGATATCGTCAAAGTTGGCTTTGACATGGGATTCGAAGCCTTCAAAATCCGCATGGATTGGAAAGGCTGGCGCCAAGACGCCAACCCAACCAAAGACTACGAAATGTTCAAACTGGTTAGAGAATTCCTATCCGACGGCCAGTATCTCGGCTTCGACGCCAACAACGGCTACTCCGTCAGCACCGCTATTCAGCAGGGACGTAAATTTGAAGAACTTGGCATCGACCACTTCGAAGAACCACTCCCAAGGGAAGATCTACCCGGACTCAAGCAAGTAGCCGACGCCCTCGACGTAGCAGTATCGGCCGGCGAACAAGACGCCTACCGATGGTGGTTCCATCACCTCGTACTACTCGGCGACCCCGACATCCTCCAGCCCGACATCCTCAGCGCTGGCGGCCCATCCGAAGTGAAGAAAATCTTCGATCTTTCAACCATGTGGAACAAGCCAGTCATGCCGCACAGTCCGCAAGCCGGAATCAACTCGATGGCATCACTCCACACCTACGCCACAGTCCAAAACGCCGTACGACCGCACGAGTTCTCAACCGAATTCTCAGGCCCCCTCGACGAAGTTGCCGAACTCTACGGCGAAGGAGTCCTACCAAAAGCAGGAAAAATGCACCTCTCCGACCGCCCCGGCCTGGGAATCGAACTAAACGAAACAGCAGTAACAAAACTAACCCTCTAAGCAACCGCATCCTCTAGCCCCTCTCCCTGGGGAGCCGCGTCGCAGACTGTACCAAAGTGCGAAGGCACGCCCGGTCAAAAAAAAGAGGGTCAGGGAGAAACCCCTGCGGATAACCAGCAGCCTCGCAACTGTCATTGCGAGGAGGAACGACGTAGCAATCACTCAAGCACATCAACGACCCTAGACCTAAGCCACAACTGTGGACTCATCTGACAACCCCGATCTCAAATCAGAAACACCAAAACAAATGCTCTGGGATCCCACCCAATACCTGAAATTCGCCGATCACCGCCTACGCCCAGCGATAGACCTGCTCAATCGCGTAAACCTCGACGACCCAGCAACCGTCTACGACCTCGGAGCCGGAACCGGAAACGTCACCGAACTCCTAGCCAACCGATGGCCAAATGCGCGAATCATCGGCGTCGACTCATCTGAAGAAATGCTCAAAGAAGCAGCCCAAAAAGCATCCAACATCGAATGGGAAGTAGGCGACATCGGCACATGGCAGCCATCCCCAGCAGCCGAACTCATCTTCTCCAACGCCGCGCTCCACTGGGAACCCAACCACACCAAACTCTTCGTGACCCTCATGGCATCAGTGAAACCCGGCGGCGTTCTCGCCGTTCAAATGCCACGCAACTTCGGCGCCCTATCGCACACCTCAATCTCCGAAGCAGCCCTGGCCGGACCATGGCGCGCCAAACTCGAACCTCTCCTAAGACCCGCCCCCGTAGAAGCACCGTCGTTCTACATCTCAACCCTGGCGCCACTTGTCGAAACCTTCGACGTCTGGGAAACCGAATACCAGCAAATCCTAACCGGCGAAAATCCGGTCAAAGAATGGACAAAAGGAACCTGGCTCCGCCCCCTGCTAAACGCACTAGAAGAGCCCCATCGCACCCAGTTCGAAGAAACCTACGCAGAGCTAGTCGCCAGTCACTACCCAAAACAAAAAAACGGCACAACAATCTTCCCATTCAAAAGAATGTTCATGGTCGCAACGCGAAAGCTGGTGACAGGCCCCATTTCTCGCCGCCTGCCGAGACACCCTCGGCGGTGAAGTGCAGAGGGGTGTGGGATGGGTGCGCTATGCGTGATGCGCCCTCCGTCATCCTGAACTTGATTCAGGACCTCGCACGCTGCCAGCCAACTACCAAGTAAAAAACCGTGGCCCAGCCACCTACGCCCGCGGCGCCCCGTCATACCCAGTAGCAAACAAACAAGCCGCAGCCTGATTCTCAGCCAACAGCCGCAGCTCCGGATCGGTATCAGCGCAAGCCGTAGTAGCAACCGGACATCGAGTATGAAAATGGCAACCAGAAGGCGGATTAATCGGACTCGGCAAATCACCCCGCAAAATAATCCGCTCCCGCGAACGCTCATGCACCGGATTCGGAGTTGGAATCGCCGAAAGCAAAGCCTGCGTATACGGATGCATCGGACGTTCGTACAAATCCTTAGAATCAGCCGTCTCAACAATCCGACCCAGATACATCACGGCAACCCGATGGCTAATGTGCCGCACTACAGAAAGATCGTGCGCAATAAACAAATAAGCCAGGTTGTACTGATCCTGAAGATCCTGCAGCAAGTTCAAGATCTGCGCCTGAATCGAAACATCCAGCGCCGAAACCGCCTCATCCAAAATCAACAAACTCGGCCTTGCAGCAATCGCCCGCGCAATTCCCAACCGCTGACGCTGCCCGCCACTGAACTCATTTGGATAACGCTCCGACATCCCCGGACTCAGCCCAACCCGAGTAAGCAGCGAAGCCACCTGCTTACGATAATCATCCTTCGATCCAGCAAGCCCGTGAACCTTCAACGGCTCACCAACAATATCTCCGGCCCGCATACGAGGATTCAGCGACCCATACGGATCCTGAAACACCATGCCCATCTTCCGACGAACCGGCCGCATCTTCGCATTCGACAGGCCAATCAGCTCCTGCCCCTCAAACTTCACACTGCCTTCGCCCGCAGTTCGAAGCTGAATAACCGCCTTCGCAGCAGTCGTCTTGCCCGAACCACTCTCGCCAACAAGCCCAAGCGTTTCGCCAGGACGAATATCAAACGAAATCCCGTCCACCGCTCGCACACGCGCCACTTCACGCTGAACGATAAACCCACGCTTCAGAGGAAAGTGAACACTCAGATTCCGAACGCTCAAAATCGGCTCGTCGTCCGAGCGTCCGGCAATCTCACCAAAGGCAGAACTATCGGTCGCAGCAGGGGTAACAGTCATCGCCAAGCAACCTCGACCGAATCAGCCACCGTGTTCGATTCGTAACACGCCACCATCTGTCGATCGCCAACCTGCTCCAACACCGGCTCAGATATCTCGCATTCCGCAGTCGCCCATCGGCACCGAGGCCTGAAAGCGCAACCGCTCGGCAAATTAGCAGGATCTGGTATTTCACCAGGGATAGGATCAAGCCGCTCCGAAGCCGGACGATCCAGCCGAGGCACAGAATTCAGCAACCCAACCGTGTACGGATGACCCGGTCGCAAATACACCTGCTCAGCAGTCCCCGACTCTCGAATCTTACCGGCGTACATCACATTCAGGCGATCAGCGTATCGGGCGATAATTCCAAGATTATGAGTGATGATCAAAAGCGCCGTGCCAAGCTGCGACGTCAAATTCTTCATTAGCTCAAGGATTTGGGCCTGAATCGTCACATCGAGCGCAGTCGTCGCCTCGTCCGCAATCAGCAGCTTCGGCTCGCAGCTCAAAGCAATGGCGATCATCACCCTCTGGCGCTGCCCACCGCTCAACTGGTGCGGATGATCACTCAATCGCTGCCGGGAATCGGCAATACCCACCATCTCAAGCAGCTCAGCAGCTCGGTTCTCGGCCGCAGCACGCTTCAGGCCCAAATGCTCTTCAAGCGGCTCAGTTATCTGCCTGCCGATAGTAAGCACCGGATTCAGCGACGACATCGGCTCTTGAAAAATCATCCCAATACCCGCGCCACGAACACCCTGCATCTCCTTATCGGAAACTTTCAGCAAGTCGACGCCCTCGAAAATCACTTCGCCATCTTCGATAATTCCAGGAGGATTCGGCACCAATCGCATAATCGAAAGAGCGCTCACACTCTTCCCGCAACCGCTCTCGCCAACCAAACCAAGCGTCTCGCCATGGTTCACATCGAAAGAAACACCAGCAACAGCAGTAATCTTGCCGTCGGGCGTGTTGAAAGAAGTACGAAGATTCCGTACTTGAAGAAGAGGTGTTGAAGTTACCGGTGAATCAGTTGTCATAAAGCTCGCTGGCGTCTCGCGCACCATCCTACAACGTGCCCGGCGAAACCGAACATACCTTACGAGTTACGCAACCGAACTTAAGGCGGACTCACCACGACCCAACAAGCCAAAACCGACGCAGACGCCGCAGCTTAGAGCCCAGCTGACCTAAATTGTCATCCTGATGAAAATCAGGATCTATGCCCAACGAGCCAGCAACTCAAAATCTCAGCCAACCGCCCGCCGATAAGAAAAAGTGGCAATGCCACAAAATACCCAACCCAACAACCCGGAAATCGCATATCCTAAATAGCCGTGTTCCCGGGTCGTTCAATGGTAGGACAGGGGCCTTTGAAGCCTCTAATCCTGGTTCGAATCCAGGCCCGGGAGCCAACAGAAAACAAGTTCAGGCTGGCTTGTTCGCCCCAATGACAGAATGCCAGCTTTTCGCGTTTGACAGCCACGTTGACAGCCACATGCCTGAAAACTGGTGAAAAAAAAACACCCCTACCGCTTGTCCAGCAACTTCAACTGCCCGTTGATCGAACGTGCGTGTTCCCTCAGCATGTTTGCGTACTGCTCTGAGTCTGACATGTGCTGCGCCCAAGACTCCCGCGAGAAGCGAGGGACTAGGACTTTCTTACCGGGACGTTTCGACCAAAGATTCATCAAGTGAATCTAACTTGTTCCGTGATGAAAGGCGCGGAGGATGTCACAGTCGACCGCCGATCGGAAACCACCACCTTTGCTACATAGTGATGAGAAGATCACAGCGCTCAAACCGTTAACACCTTCTCGCCTAGTCGCTGTGGCCACGGTTTCATCCGAAGTAACATGCCGACAATTAATCCAGTCCCGATAACCCCAATGGAGCAAACAAAATGACGAACGACAGAGTAGCGATAGTGACAGGAGCGGGCAGTGGAGTCGGCAGAAGCGCAGCCCTGGCCCTGCTTGGCGATGGCTACAAAGTCACG
>CAVOCL010000126.1:0-6003 GCA_963694185.1 Dehalococcoidia bacterium | reverse complement strand
GTAAACAGTAGCAAGGCACGGCTGCTGATACTCGTGTTCGCAATTGCGGCGCTATCAATAGCAGCGGTTGCATGTGGCAGCGATGGTGGGGCTGACGGCGTCGGATCGACAGATCAAGGTCCGATTGCCAAGATCAACATAACGGATCGTATCTACACGCCAGACGATATCAAGAACGCTGAATTCTTCAAGCACGACGACGACTACGATGTCGAAGGTCTTGAAGGAGCTACAGCAGCACTTTACGGCTTCTATGGTTCCGACCCGTACGCACGGCTTGAGTACGAAGCTCGATTTTATGCTGATCACGCTGCTGCGGTGACCATCGGTGTCGAATGGGCAGACGAAGCGACCGGCGTGGATGCGGTGCTTCTCAAGGACGTACAGCGCTGGGACGAGGGAATCTCTGATCGGCGTCAGTGTGCCGGTAACGGTGGGCACCACTCAGGCAAATGCGACAACCCCAAATACTTCGATTACGTTGTAGTGGGAAACATGATTCTGATGTGCCAGGGCAAAGACTCTGACACCTCGATTCAAGCCTGCGCTGATCTAATGTCAGTGGTGCAATAGATGCCGACGAACTCAACATGGGCTGATAAGAAAATATTGTTCGTCCTTGTCGCAGCCATGGCGATGGCTGTGGTCGCTGCTGCGTGCGGCAGCGATTCAGGCGCAAGCGGTGAATCTGCGATTGCCAAGATTGTAGCGAGTGAACGTATCTACACCGTTGACGATTTCGAAGTGCTTCGTCCTTCCGGCGTGAAAACTGTGAAGGACTACAACACTGAGGACTTACCGGCCGCTCTGGATGCAGTGCAGGCTGTTTTCAACCAGTTGGCTTACGAGATCAGATTCTACCCTTCTCACGCCGACGCTATAGCTGAGGGAACAAAATACGCCGACTCGATTACCGGTGAAGATGCCGTTGTAACCGGCGATGAGGTTTTGTGGGAAGAGGGCGAACGTGACCGCAGAAAGTGCAGTCGAGCCGCTCAGACTCCCCATTCCAGCTGTTCGTACTCTGCTCGCTATCTCGAATACGTTATTCGAGGAAACATGATTCTGTTTTGCGAGGGTGACGAATCACCTGATGCATACGCAAACTGCGAGAATCTGCTCACGCTCCTTGAGCCTGCATAGAGTTCTGAATTTCAAATAAAAAAAGACCGGCATCTCGTGGTGCCAGCCACGGCGTAGGCCGGGTACAGGTTCACAACTGGTATCAGTGGTCTCTCTGCCCTGCTGTGCGGGCTATGCAATTCAGCGGGCTCTACGCCCAACTCGACGGCTGACTGATGCGATTCGTAGAAACGTACTTCGATATCGCGCTGCTGAAAGAAGCCGTACCAAATGTCGGTAGTGCCCGGCACAGTTTCGACACCGAACTGCCTATTCTTTTTGAATCCGACAGCTTCAAGATCTTCAATCGTGTAAAACGAATCGACTTTGGTAGTCAGCCTCAGCCCTTCCTCATCAAGAACAGCGCCCTCTGAAGCCACCGTATCGTCTGATGAGCCTGAGCCACACGCCGTCATGGCTGTGACCAGGACGACTGCGAGGCCGACAAATATGGTTGCTAATAACTTGTTCGAACTCCAGAAATATCTGTGGTTGATGAGAGCCAAGTTCTGAATTTCGATCTGTTGGTGTTCGGGCTGAGCGTTGGGCGGAAGCATATCGTACCGACGGCCGAACTTACGGTACAAAACCCGTGTTAATAAAAAGTGCCCCCGACAAAATTGTCGGGGGCACTTCGTTCACGTCTTTTGTCTCAAGTAGCTAAAACTACTAGAGTTTTCCTACTTGGCTGTGAGGCCGTGCAGAACCAATGACCACGTGAGGTGCCAAGAGGCCTCGTTCACGTAACCAGAAGTCTCGCCACCGAGTGGCCAGTTAGTCCATCGCTTCTCACTCATGATGATGCGGTGGTAGAACTCAAGGACAGGAACGTCAGGGAGTTCAGTCAACCAGATGTCCATGGCTTCATGCCATAGCACTTGCATCGTGTCGATGTCATCCGGGTGAGTCTTTGCAACTTCGTCAGTAAGTTCGTCCCACCGCTCGTTTTCCCAGTGGTAGAAGTTGACCTGGTGTCCACCAGGAATGTTTACTGATGCTGACTGGTAAAGCTTCATGGTGAAGTAAGGGTCACGGACCGATCCGCCGTGTCCAAACATCAGACATTCGAAGTTACCTTCAGCCATTCGTGAAGAAGCATCGGGCGGCTGTGAGTAAGCGGCGTTGATGCCCTCACGTCGCAGCTGTTCAGCAGTGATAGGACCGAGGTCCACCCACGGGCTGAAACCAATGATTTCACAGTTGATGCCGTTGCCCTGAGCGTCAACCCAGGTGTCATCGTCACCAGTCTTGGTGTAACCGGCACCTTCAAGCAATGAAGCGGCCTTGGCCGGGTTGTGCTCTGTGGTGTCGTGTACAGCAAGGAGGTCCGCTACGGAGTCAAAGTATTTCTGCAGCGGCGGGTACTGAGGCATGGTGAGCGGGTTGAATGCCGCTGCACCGTCGTATGCCACATCAGCCAGCTCTGCTCTGTCGAGGAAGTAGCTGAATGCCCATCGTACGTCTTTGTTGTCGTAAGGACCGAACTTACCGGAGTCGTTGAAACCAATCGATACCGGCCACCAGTCGACATAGCCGTAAGGCGCGTCTTTACCGGTGTGTGTTACGAGGTCTGCGTTCTTGCCCATCGTCTCGATGATGACAGCCGGAGTTGTCATTGCCGAGTAGTCGACGGTGTCAGAAATCAGAGCCTGCGACCTAACCGTCTGGTCAGGTGTTGGCAGGTAGATCACACGCTTCGGGCCAGGCAGCTTGTTGAACTGATCGAGATCAGATGCGCCTTCACCCCACCACGAATCGCGGCGGTCGATGATCTTCTGCTCAGGTGTTCCAGAAACAACCTCCCATGGGCCTGTCGTTAGAGGCCAGCCCTTGGCGGGGTCGTAGTCCTTGAACGTGGTCCAGTCCTGCTTGGAGTAGTGGTGCTCTGGCACCATGTATACGCCAATGTCGAACTTGTACGTCAAGAGGAACATGAATCGTGGGTCCGGTCGGTCAAGCAATACCTTTACGGTGTGGCTGTCGACTTTTTCCGCGCTATTCATTGCGTTGTCAATGTCGTTACCCCATCGGACTTCTTCTTTGAGGTCCTTGAGGGTGTTCAACGTGTAAACAACGTCATCTGCGTTGAATTCTTCGCCGTCTGACCAGTTCACACCTTCACGAAGGTGCATTGTCAGCTCGGTAAAGTCGTCATTCCAGTCCCAGCTCGTTGCGAGCCACGGAATTGTCTTGTTGTCGAACGCACTAAAGAATGCGAGGGGCTCAAAGATAATGTTTGGACCGGATTGGTGGTTTGCCCCAATTGCGTAGGGATTCCACAGTTCATGGTCGACGAATCGACCTTCGGCACCACCCAGGTAACCGATGAACGTGTCATCGCGGGAAATATCCGCAATATCTACGCTACCAGCTGGCTCGTCGACCGCTGGGGCCTCAGTTGCCGGTACCGCGGTAGCTACAGGCTCTGCAGCCCCGCTACCATCGTCAGAGTCTTCATCATCTCCGCCACCACAAGCAATTGCCGCAATAAGGGCAATTGAAAGTATGGCGAGGAAGAGAATCCTCCACCTCTCAGTAAATGTCATGCTGACCTCCGAATAAATGTCAGACGCGAACTAAACAAGCCGTCGTTCGACAGCTTTAGTTTGTGGGAAGAATTTATATCTCAAACCACCTAGTGAGTCAACATTTGCTTACCTGTTTCAGCACCAATATCACGCTATTGTTCTTTTTTCACAAAAACGATTCAGCGCTATTCAGTTCATATTGAGGCATTAATGTTTGGTTCAGTTTTACCCTTCGTAAGTGACCAATTTGACGAGCCTCACGCTTCATTACGAATCCAACATAGCCAGCGACGTAAACACTTGTTATCTTTGGACACCACAAATCCCAATATTTGCTTATTAGTCAAATATTGTTCGTCCCGCCCGTGATTAAGCACTATTGAATCGAGTTTTAGCCCGTGACAGAACAAGCGCAGGCCGCTGAAAGCTCTTCACGTTCAAATGACACGTCGATTTCCAAAGTTATTCTGGGAATCTTCAGCCATTTCATTGTGAAGCGGTTCCTGTTTTTCCTTTTTATTGTCTGGCTAGCGAGTACCGTGATTTTCATCATCCCTCGCCTGTCAGGTCAAGACCCCGTTAAAGAGAAGCTGCTTCTCGAGGCACAGCGCGGTGGCGCCATGCAGACGGGTCTCGACGCCATGGCCAAGTCGTACCAGAAGCGTTTTGGTCTCGATCAGCCAATGTGGATTCAGTACACGAACTTCCTGAAAGACCTCGCCAGGCTCGACCTTGGTATATCGATCGCTTTCTTCCCCCGCACAGTAAACGACATCGTATTTGAATCGTTGATGTGGACTTTAGGATTGATGGGGACCGTGACCATATTGGCGTTCATCTTAGGAACGCTCGCGGGGGCCGTGCTGGGTTGGCCTAGAAGACCTCGTTGGGTGCAATACGTATTCATGCCGTTACTTACGCTGGCAGCTATTCCGCAATATCTGCTGGCAATGATCATGATTTTCATCTTCGCGTTCTCGTTGGGCTGGCTACCTCTGTTTGGTGGTTATTCCGTAGCAACGGTGCCCACGCTGACATTCGAATTTGTGATTGACGTGTTGAGGCACGCAATTCTGCCGGCATTCGCAATTCTGTTCTCAGTGGTTGGATTCTGGGCGATCGGCATGCGAGGCATGATGATCAACACCCAGGGTGAGGACTACATGATTCAGGCCGATGCCAAAGGCTTGAAGGGTTCTCGCATATTCATGCGCTACGCAGTTCGTAACGCACTGCTGCCACAGGTAACTGGCCTGGCCCTTGTACTCGGAACAATCGTTACCGGGCAGGTACTTGTCGAGCGGGTGTTCTCATACCCGGGCATCGGCGACATCCTGTTCCAGGCAATCAGGTTGTCCGACTTCTTTGTAATTAGAGGAATCGTGATCGTGATCATTCTTGGTATCGCGGGTGCAACGTTCCTGCTTGACATCCTCTACCCGTTGCTTGATCCCCGTATCAAGGTGAGGAACTCGTAGATGACAGAACAAGTAACTACACCAGACACAGCGGATCTGATTGAAAGCGGCGGTTGGACTCAGTTCAACGCAGAGCGTGTTCAGCCAATAAAGCGATATGCGTTCAGAAACCCTTCCCTTATTTGGGGAGCGGGCTTGCTGCTCTCATTGCTGCTGTTTGTTGGTATCGGCCACGTTGTATGGGATACCGAACAGTTCCGACCTCTTTCGACGCCAACTCGTTTGGCACCAACGCTTTCGCACGAAATAACGAAACTTGGCGAACCCACGGGTGAAGTCAAGTCGTTCCCGTTCGGAACCGATACAGCGGGTCGTGACCTGCTTGCGGTGGCCATTCTGGGTACGCCTCTTACACTGCGAATCGGCCTGATCGCCGGATTCGTGTCAATTACATTCGGTACGATCGCGGCTTTCATGGCCGCCTACTACCGAGGTTGGATTGACGGTGCAATTCGATCGGTAGTTGACGTGGGTCTGGCGATGCCGGGTCTGCTGATCTTGATTCTTATACGAATCAACATCGGACGTGAACTGAGTATCGACGAAATGGGATTTGCGCTTGGGTTAGTGGGTTGGGTGTTCCCGGCCCGCACGATTCGAGCTCAGGTGCTTGTGATGCGAGAGGCAACTTATGTTGAACTTTCGCGACTGTCGGGAACCAGCGGCATGGGAATCATCTTCAAAGAGATGCTCCCGAACCTGATTCCATACATCACGGCCAGCCTTGTAGGTTCGGTTGCTGGAGCCATTCTTGCGTCGATCGGCCTTGAAGCCATCGGTCTTGGAAACTTCAGCACGCCAACGCTTGGCATGACCATTTACTTCAACATCCAATTCTCATCGATCACGCTCGGCATGTGGTGGTGGTGGTTACC
>CAVOCL010000125.1:0-6006 GCA_963694185.1 Dehalococcoidia bacterium | reverse complement strand
TCATACGGGTATTTCTGCGAACGCCAGATCATCATGGCCGAACGCATCGGATTCAACGTTGTCGCACTCCGTACCGAGTGGGGCAAGGCGATGGACCCACAGGTTCTTGACGACGCCTTAAAAGAGCATCCCGAAACTCAGCTGGTCGTAGGTATTCACGCCGAAACTTCAGCCGGAACCATTCAGCCGATCGCTGAATTTGCTCGACTTGCTCACGAATCAGGTGCGTTGTTCATGACCGATGTTGTGACATCGCTTGCAGGCTGCGAGCTTGAATTCGACGAATGGGGTCTCGATTTCGCTTACTCCGGTTCTCAAAAATGCCTCGCTGCACCTCCAGGGATATCTCCCGTTGCGTTGTCAGAACGTGCTCTCGATTACATCCGAAATCGGCCCAAGCCGCCTACTTCGTGGTATCTCGATCTTTCGCTGATCGCCGACTACTGGGGTCCCGATCACATTGCGCATCACACAGCTCCGGTCAGCATGATTTACGGGCTGCGAGAAGCTGTTGGAATGGTGTTGAACGAGACGCTCGATTTGCGTTTCAGGCGACACGAGGCGAACGCTGCTGCTCTACGAGCAGGTCTTAAGGCGTTGAACCTCGAACTGCCGATTTCTGAGAGCGAACGACTTGATCAACTAACCATCGTGAATCTGCCCAAGGGCATCGACGATGTGAAGCTTCGAACGCAACTGCTCGAAGAGTATTCGATCGAGGTTGGTCGTGGTCTTGGTAAGTTTGCTGGTGAAGTTATTCGAATCGGCCTGATGGGCGAATCGTGTGTTCCTGCCAACGTATTTGCGTTGCTGAATGCGCTTGAGAAGATTCTTCCCGAGCACGGATTCGAAGTAGGCAAGGGTGTTGCAGCAGCCGCTGCGAGTGCGCAATTGGCCGACAATCCTTCACCGCTGTATACCGCGTAGGTTCGCAAGCACAGGGCGTTTGAAAGCACCAATTGTCATCCTGAACTTGCTCCGAGTCCCGAAGTAATCGGGGATTCAGGATTTGTGGTGCACAGGTATTCAATGTTCGCACCAGCCGAAATCACACGCGTCCCCACACCAGATCCCTCGGCTGCGATGACTTCGCTCGGGAAAGGAGAGCGGCGGACTGAGCCGGCTAGTCCAGTGCGTACGCCTCATCCAGCAGATCGACTACGTAGCGAACTTTCGTGGTGCGCTTGGTGGAATCTTCGTCTGCTAACTGCGTGAGAGCAAAATCGAGCTGCATTGCGCAACCGGGATTTCCCGTCGCAACGATATCGGCTCCTGTAGCAACCACGTTCCGTGCCTTGCGTTTGCCGAGCTGTGCCGACATCTCACGCTGGGTCATCGAGTACGTTCCAGCCGATCCACAGCAAACTGCAGGTTCACCCAGATCGACCAGCTTCAAGCCGGGTATCGAGTTGAGGATGGCACGAGGCGCTTCGGTGATTCGCTGAACGTTCAGCAAGTGGCAGGCATCTTGATAGGTAACAGTTACATCGAGCGACTTCGTTGGCGCTTCGAAATCGTATTCGACCAGCAATTCGTGAATATCCCTGGTCAACTCAGCCACTTGCTTTGCTTTTTCCAAATACCCGGCCTCGCCGGCGAAAAGCTCACCGTAGTCTTTCATCGCAGCACCGCAACCCGCCGAAGCAGAAACTATAGCGTCGGGCTGAATCGACAGGAACGAGTCGATGTTCTTCTTTGCCATCTCGATCGCAGAGTCAGGCTCGCCAGAGTGGGTGTTCAGCGCACCGCAGCAGCCCTGACCACCTGTTAGGTGCACCTCGATGCCATTCCGGGTCAGCACACGCACTGTGGCTTCAAGAGTTTCGGCGTGGGTAAGCGCCATCACGCAACCGGCGAGCATAGCTACTTTCGCTTTGCGAGTGCCCTGTGCGGGGTGAACCTGGCCCTTTGCGACGAAGAAATTCTTCGAAAGCTCTGGCAGATACTCGTCGGCCATATCGGCATCACCCGGCAACAGCTTCAGCAGGCCTGAACCACGTGCAATCGTGCGCATGCCAGACTTCTTGTAGAACTTCATGGCGTTGCCGACCATGCGAAGTTTCACTGGGGAGGGCAGGATCGTCTTGTAGCCAACCGACCGTGCAATCCGTTCGTTGAACGATCGTGTCGTGTGCTGCTCAACCTGCGATCTGGTTGCTTCCATCAGCTTGCCGTATTCGACACCTGAGGGGCACGCCAGTTCGCACGCTCGGCATTGCAAGCACAGGTCCCAATGCCCGATAACCGAGATAGTCATGTCGAGCCGACCCTCGTTGACGGCCTTCATCAAAGCTATTCGGCCACGAGGCGATTCGGCTTCAAGCCCGGTTTCGAGATACGTTGGGCACGCCTGCAGGCAGAATCCGCAGTGGACGCACTTGTAGAGATCCGCTTCTTGCGGCGCGTGCGGTCCCGAGAAGCCGGGGAATGTTCCGGCTGGTCCAACTGAATCGCTTTGCATATCTTGCGACATCGAAGCTGCTATATCTTTCCGGCGAATCGCCCGGGATTGAGAGTGTTTGCGGGGTCGTACTGGTTCTTGATCCGACGCATCAGTTCGATTGAATTTCCAACGTCGCTAAACACGTCCATGTTTTGTTTTACGACCAGCGGGCATTTTTCGATCACGTACGAACTTTGATACTTAGTTATTGTGCCAGTAACCGAGCCGATAAACGAAAGGTTTTCGTCATCTGGTACTGAATCGGCAAGAACTGTCATCGCACCGAATCCAACATCGCAGATGGTCGATATGTTCGCCTGAGAATCAACGCTTCCGGATTGAATTTCCTGTGAAGCACCGAGCGTGTCGCTGGTACGGGCGTTCATTCTCACTGAGATGCTTGCGCTAGATTCAGCATTATCCAGAGCCAACCACCCAGCCTTGGCGGCGTCGTCGCTGAGCACGGCATAACCCGCAGCTCCGCTCGAACCCGCCGTACCCACAACCTCGTTCACCTGACGCTCTATCGAGCGGACTCCGCCGCCAAGTCTCACGAGAAGAGCAAAAGTCTCATCGCCACCAGAAGAAGTCAGCGATTCACCAGCCGCCTGAACTGTACCCGCTGCCAAATCACCCGAAATCAGCGAAATTGCTTCCGGCGCAAACAAGCCATTCACGAATCCGATGCCGACATCTCTGGCAGATTGGAAATCGTCGAACCAGATAACGATTGATTGCTGCTCAGGCATGACGGGCAATAGCTTGAATGCGACCTGTGACACGATGCCGAGCGTTCCGAAAGCCCCTGTGTGCAAACGGTGAAGCTCGTACCCCTGAACGTTTTTTACAACCCGGCCACCGCTTTTAGTGATGGTGCCATCGGCAAGTACGATTTGCATTCCGATCACCCAGTCACGAATACCGCCGGTCGATGATTGCCGATGC
Organism: Dehalococcoidia bacterium; assembly: GCA_963694185.1. GTDB lineage: Bacteria > Chloroflexota > Dehalococcoidia > Lucifugimonadales > Lucifugimonadaceae > Lucifugimonas. The sequence goes on along the minus strand of CAVOCL010000125.1, from coordinate 2,618 downwards.
CCCGGTGCGTTGGACGCTATTGAACCGCCCACGGTAGCCCGATCAGGATTTCGCACCTCAAATGGCAGGCGTTGTCCCTCTTTTTCGAGCAGGGTGTTTAGTGTGGCGATCGTCACTCCGGCGTTCGCAGCGATGGTCATGTCGCCAACAGCGTGTTCAATCTCACCGGTGAACTCAGAAAGATCGAGCGCAACATCGTAGCTGGAAGGAATATTTCCTACTCTAATACGAGTTCCACCGCCCCATGGAACGGCCGTTCGGCCTGAGCCATTGGTATCGGCAAGCGACTTCGAGAGTTCCTCGAGTGATTCGGGGCTCTCAACTGATGAGGGCGTTAGATCGTCTATCGAATGGTTCAACGTCGTTTTCTGACCCTATGCCTTTGCCGGTACCGCGGTTGGAGTACGTGGAGCTGAATGCATCTGAGGTTTCCATGGTGCGGTGTCCCAGAGTTGGTCGCCAATGGCAGTCGCATCGTTGATCGCTTCGTTCGGGACGTCTTCTTCCCATGCGACAAGATTCTGCTGCAATTGTTCGAGCGTTCGTGCGCCAACAATGCAGGCTGAAACCGCAGGATTTGATCGAACCCAACCTAGCGCAAGTGACATCGGCGAAATGCCGTACTTCTCGGTAACTCCGATGAACTGTTCCATCGCTTCGAACGTGGCTTCGTTCCAGTAAGTTGTTTTGTAGAAATTAGCGGCCTTGAAGTCGTCTGAGTAACGACCGCCCTTGGGCATTTCGGCTTTGAACTGGCGGTGCTTTCCAAGTAGGAATCCGCCCGCCTGGGGAGAGTAGACCATTGCGCCGACACCCTGGTCGAGACACGCCGGAAACAGTTCACGTTCAGGCTCTCGATACAGCAGGTTGTATCGGGGTTGAACCGATACGAATTTGCTGAAACCGTTCTTGTCCTGCGCCCATAGCGCTTCTATAAGCTGCGGCCCAGAGAAGTTCGAAACGCCGATGTAGCGCGCTTTTCCCGCTCGAACCACGTCGTTGTAGGCCTCTACTGTTTCTTCAATGGGAGTAGTGAGGTCTGGCGCGTGGATCTGATAGAGATCGACGTAGTCGGTGCCCAGACGCTTGAGCGAGTCGTCTATCGCCTGCATCACGTACTTCTTGTTGACCCCGACATCGTTCGGATTGGGGCCGACCTGGCTCTTGCCTTTAGTTGCCAGAACTACTTCTGAACGCCGTGTTTTGATGAACTTACCGACGTTCTCTTCTGAAAGACCATCGCAATACGAGTTGGCGGTGTCGATGAAGTTGACTCCACCGTCGAAAGCGGTCGACATAATGCGCATTGAGTCTTCAGCGTTTGTCTGACCGCCAAAGTTGTCGGCACCGATGCAGTATTCAGAGATTTTTAGCCCGGTGTTACCGAGTCGTACATATTCCAATTGATCGCTCCCTTATTTCGCCGACGAACTGGTGGGTAGAGTGCCGAACGCCTGTCCCGAATTTGGCGGATATGCCATGGGAGCTTGCGATTCGAATTCGTCTGCCACAGCTCGAACTTCAGCCATGACATCGTCAGGAGCCGATTCCGACCACGCTTCGAGTACGCCTCGAATGTGCTCAACCTTCCGTGCCCCAAAGATTGGAGCAGTAACGCCAGGGAACTCAGAAACCCATTGCAGGGCGAGTCGTATGGCAGGTTGGCCGTGCTTTTCGGCGATAGCTGTGAACTTTTCGACGGCTGTGAACGTTGCGTCGTTGAAGTATCGAGATTTCAAGCCGGCACCTTTGGAATCGTCTCGCATATCAAACTTGGATCCAGCGACTGCCTTCCCAGAAGATCCGTGCTGGCCCGTGAGCATTCCACTTGCTAGAGGAGAGTAAGGGATCACTGCAACATCATGATCTGCGGCGAAAGGAACCATCTCTCGACCGAGTCCGGGTTGAAGAATGTTGAACACACTCTGAATAGCTTCGAATCGGTAGAGATTTCGAACGTCGGATGTCCAGAGACCTTTAGCCAGAATCCATGCCGGGAAGTTCGATGCACCGGCGTAAACGACTTTGCCCTGATGAATTAGATCGTCAACGGCACGAAGAGTTTCTTCGATCGGCGTTTCTTCGTCCCACGAATGGCAGTACAGCAGGTCGATTCGGTCTGTGCGGAGTCGGCGAAGTGAATCTTCAACCGCACGAACGATGTGATATCGAGAGGCGCCTTTGTCGTTCACACCCGTGCCAACCGCTGAACGGTACTTGGTGGCGAGTACGACATTGTCGCGGCGCCCAGAGTCGGCAAGGTAGTTGCCGATCATCGATTCCGAGCGACCTTCGTTGTACGAATCGGACGTATCAACAAAGTTGATTCCGCCGTCTATTGCAGTGCCCAAAATTTCGTGCGCTGTCGGCTCGTCACAACCCCACTGGTTGCCGTAGTTATCGGTTCCCATGCAGATATTCGAGACCTTCGTCCCGGTGCGACCTAGCTTTACATATTCGATAGGAATGGTGAGGCTCCGTGAACTAACTAGTTAGTGTTTTGTTTAGCCGTGATCAAGATCGATCCAGCGTGATTCTTTGACTGATTGGTAGGCGGCATCAACGATTTCAGCTGCCTTCATACCGTCGTAAAAGCTGGTTTCGACCATCGATTGGTC
>CAVOCL010000124.1:0-6067 GCA_963694185.1 Dehalococcoidia bacterium | reverse complement strand
TTAGCCAGATCATTTCGACTATCCAACCAACAGCCAATGCGACCAGCGGTAACGGCCACGGCATCGACTATCTGGTCGAGAGTTACGATCTTGCAGTGATCAAAGCAGGTAAGGCGATGGGTATGACGGTGATCGACCTGCTTGCCGACGACGGTGAAAAAGGCAAAAAGATCGCCGGGGCATTCAAAGCTCCTATGACAATTAGCGAATATTTGGGCCGGATGCGCAGTTTCCGTTCCAGCGTCACATACGAAGAGTAGACCTGATGATCCCTGCTGAAATAGCTGAACTACGGGCGCTCGCACTCCGCTCAATCGATGGCGCAACGCGTGATCTGATCACCGCGGCCAAAACGGTGTACAGCACCCCCGAAACAGGCTTTCATGAACACAAGACGTCGGCATTTGTTCAGGAACGTCTTCAGGCACTGGGGTTCGTGGTCGAAACAGGCATAGCCCGAACCGGTATGAAAGCCGTGCTTCGTGGAGCTCAACCAGGACCGACCATAGCGATAATCGCTGAATTGGATTCGTTACAGGTGACGATGCACCCAGGAGCTGACCCTGAGACCGGCGCAGCGCACGCCTGCGGTCACCATGCTCAAATCGGGGCGTTGCTCGGAGTCGCCACCGCGCTAAGCGCCCCTGAGCTTAAGGGCTCGCTATCAGGGAATGTCGCGTTCATCATCACACCGGCCGAAGAATTTATCGAGATTCAAGATCGACTGGCTCTGAAAGCCAATGGTGAAATCGAATTTCTATCTGGCAAGCAGGAAATGATCCGCCTCGGAACGTTCGATGATGTCGATATGGCCATGATGGTTCACACGTCTGCTGGCAATGGCAGCGCTGCGATCAGCGTTGGCGGCACTTCTAACGCACACGTATCGCATCAGGTTCGCTATATCGGGAAATCTTCACATGCCGGGGGAGCTCCAGATAAAGGGGTGAACGCCTTACAGGCTGCCATGTTGGCGAACACTGCGATCAATTCGATTCGGGAAACGTTCAGGGAATCAGATGTTGTTCGTGTCCACGGCATCATCACTAATGGGGGCTCGGCAGTTAACGCTGTGCCGGGCGAAGTTCTGTACGAAGGACGGGTGCGAGCGAAATCGGTTGAAGCTATCGCACCGATCGCCGAGCGAATAATTCGCTGCTATCGAGCGGGAGCACTCGCCATGGGGGCATCGGTCGAGGTCCAGACGATCGCTGGGTATCACGCTCTGGACCAAAATCCGACGATGCAAAAACTATTTGCGAGCAATGCAGAGCTGATACTTGGTCGTGATTCGGTCAACGTAGTGGAGAAACATCTAACGCAAGGTGGTTCTACCGACATGGGTGATCTCAGCACCATAATGCCTGTCATCCATCCCTACGCAAATTCGGCTACTGGCGTAGGGCACGGTCATGACTATCTGATCGAAGATTACGATCGCGCGGTGATTGCACCTGCCAAAATCATGACGGCGACGGTACTGGACTTGCTCGGCAACGACGCTCAGTTGGCCAGAGAGACGCTCAGTAAGTACAAACCTGCCATGTCAGCCGAACAGTACGTGGCGCTTCAGCGTGATCGCTTTTCGGCCCAGACGTACAACCCGTCGTAATCGCCAGAGGCCACAGGCACGGAAGCGGCAGTTATCCCGTAGCCTACTTCGAGGGCGGGCGGGAATCTAGCCCATCGAGTCGGGGCGTAGTTCGTCTCCAAGTGCCATCGGTCTGCTCATCGTAAAAAGTATGACTTGGAGCCACGTTCGGCGTAACCGTTAGCCACACCTCGAGTCGGCCTTTGCCAACATTGGCCAGTTCATGCTTTTCCTCTGCGGGTACATACAGCACTTCGCCGGCTGAGAACCGTTCTGTTTCACCGTCTACTTTGGCGTCACAGTCGCCTTTCAGGAACACAAATACCTCTGCCGCCGCGTCATGTGAGTGGTACGTAGCGACTTTGCCTTCGTCCAGATAAAACATTCCACCGCGTACCAGTCCCGAGTCGGGGAATCGGTCGTATCGGTCGGTTCTGAGAATAGTGACGCCACCGGTCACGGCTTTCGGATCGCTACTGGGTGAGGACTCCAGTGCTGATCCCGGACAACTGGCAATCAGGTAAGCGATGCCAGAATCACCAGCAATGATCTCGAAGCTAACACCCGCATTGATATATGCCTGAGCGGAAGCCGAAACACTATGAGAACGATCACCTGTGATTATTTGCAGATCGCCTTGAGTGAACAGAAGAACCAGATCGGACTCGCTAGAAACTACGCCAGTTGTCGAATTCGCCTCTAAGCGCATTGATTCCAGAGCGAACGTTTCATCGCTTGCTAACAAACCAATGTCGTGAATCGACGAGCGATGCATTGCTAGAAACTCACGTTTCTCGGGGGAATCATTTGCGATTCAGACTCGATGATATTGACCACAGAATTTACCGTGTCGTCGAGACGCCCCTCTTCGTTGGTAACGGTGAAATCGAACAAGCTTGCCTGACTGATTTCTTCGTTTGCTGCTGCCAGTCGTTTGGTCATTTCTTCCTCGGAGTCGACTCCGCGATCTTTGAGGTGCTTCTTGAGTACATCAAGGGAAGGAGGATTGATGAAGATGAGCAGTGCCCCGGGGATGATTTCACTGATGCGTTTCGCACCCTGTACATCAACCCGAATAATCACATGTTTACCGGCGTCCAGTGCGTCACGCACCTGCTTCTTAGGCACGCCGTAGTAGTTGCCGTACACCTGCGCCCATTCAAGTAGCTCATCTGCAGCTATCAAGTTTACGAAGTCGTCAACATCAACAAAAAAGTGATTAACTCCGTCTTTTTCGCCGGGTCTTGGATCACGCGTGGTATTGGTAATAGTGAAGTGAAACCCAAGACGATCTGACTCGATCATACGATCGATCATCACGTCTTTTCCAACACCCGATGGTCCCGATATGACAACCACAAGCGGGGTCACACTCATGACAGGTTTATTAGCCAACCAATCCACCAAACTGATCAATGATCTCCCAAAAGTTAGGGTATGAAACGCCCGCTACATCTGGATCGAGAACCGTGATGGGCTCAGTGGAAATCAGGCCGGCGACACCGAGGGTCATGGCGAGCCGATGATCATCGTAGCTCTGGAACTGACCGCCGCCAATCGTGCCACCACCGGGGACTATCATTCCATCTGGTGTGCCAATGGCATCGACTCCAGCATCGTTTAGCCAGGAAATGCTGGCCTGAATCCGGTCCGATTCCTTCACCCGTAGTTCTTCTGCGTCTTTGATAACCGTCTCGCCATCGGCAAGCGAAGCAGCTACAGCTATGACGGGGATTTCGTCGATTAGCAGGGGGACAATGTCGCCCGACAACTCAATGCCTTTGAGATCGCTCGTTCGCACGAGTACGTCGGCTACCGGTTCACCGGCAACTTCCCGTTCATCGATAAGGGTGAGATCGGCACCCATCATCTGCAATGCGGTGATTATTCCTGCCCTTGTGGGATTGATTCCAACGTTCTTGATCAGCAATTCGGCGTCTGGATGACATATTCCAGCGACCATCCAGAATGCTGCGCTACTGATGTCTCCGGGTACTTCGACATCCACCGTGTCTAGATCCGACGGCTCCAAAACAAGATCCAGCCCGGACTTGGTCAGGTTTACACCCATTGCCGAGAACATTCGCTCGGTGTGATCACGTGATTCAGCTGGCTGAGTGAGGGTTGTCGTGCCATCTGCACGAAGCCCCGCCAGTAGCAGGCATGATTTCAGTTGTGCTGAAGCCACCGGCATTACGTAGTTGGATTCGTGAAGCGATCCGCCGTGAAACACAAGTGGGGCGAGAGTGTCGTTTGCGCGTCCCGATATCACAGCACCCATGCTGGTGAGGGGTTTTACAACCCGACCCATTGGGCGTGATTTTAGCGAATCATCGCCCGTGAGGATCGCCAGCATGTCTTGCCCCGCAAGAATTCCTGACATCAGCCGAGTAGTCGTTCCGCTGTTTCCAGCATCGAGAATGTCTGCAGGTTCCTGTAGACCTCTCAACCCAACGCCTTTTACGTTCAAGCTATCGCCCATGCCCTTAGCACCGGCTTCTCGCGTTATCTCAACGCCCAGCGCTCGCATGATCTCGACAGTCGAGGTGCAATCGGCCCCCGGTGAGAAGTTAGTTACCCGAGCTGTTCCGGTGTTCGACAGGGCGTTAAACATGATTGCCCTGTGTGAAACCGACTTATCGCCGGGTGCAATGATCTCTCCGCGAAGCGATCGCGGCCGTGCAATGGTTACTGGCATTCGATTCCTATTAGCGTAATTTTCGACGATCGTATTTCGTCGAATCTTTTTTCTTATCTTTTCCGCCCATGGCTCGGGCCACGCGGCTGCCGAAGAACATACCCATCATGCTTTCGCTCGATGATGGCATTTCCAATCGCTCTCTAGATTCTGGGCGTCGAGAGGCCACTCCCGCTTCCAGGCGAGCACGCTGCTCCCAAGCCTGAATGAAGGAATCGGCAAGAATACCATCCGATGCGAAGCGCTCCTCGTCGTCGAGCAGTCCTGCCCGAATCGCCTGGAAACGTTCGATCAACTGATCGATCCAGTGAGCAAGCATGTCGGCATTTGTCGCTGCTGCACTCTGGTTTGATGAAGGATCTGATGACGCCGGCGATGTTACTTTGTCGAAGTCACTTCCAACAAATCGAGATATTTCCGCCCATGAAGGCGATGTGCTTACCGCGTTCATAACCGCAGCAGCCACAACGGCTGGAAGACCAGTAGTAGCCGCCGAGAATGAGTCGTGTTCGTGCGCATCCATGAACACGGGCTTTGCGCCAATGCTTTCGATCATGTCGGTCACGGTGGTGATGGCGTGCCGGTCGGCCGATGGCGGGGCAACAACTGCCCACTTTGACTCGTGGAATATGTGACCCGATGCATTCTTCTGTTCAGTGATCGAAGCGCCGGTCAGCGGGTTCCCACCAACGAAGCCTACGTTCGAAGGAAGTAGTTCTTCCGCCCATCCCAACACGGCTCGCTTCGATGGCGAGGTGTCGGTCACAACTGCGCCGTCCTTGAGATACCGGGCAATTCCGTCGAACACGTCGTACAGAGAACCGGCAGGCGTTGCAATGATCACGACTTCGGCATTACTAACGGCCTTGTCGATATTCCATTCGACGTCGTCGACAGCGCCCATCCGCTGGGCAAGGGTTTGTGCGTTGTTATCGGCGTCGTATCCGATGACCTTCGAATCTGTTTGACTACGTATGGCCATCCCGATGGATGTACCGATTCGTCCGAGTCCAATTATTGTGTAATTTGGCATAGTAATTTCCTGCTCGTCACTGTTGGTTTCAAACATCTACGTTCAAAACGAAACCACAGCTTCACGGCTGTTATTCCCAGTCTTCATCCTCGTCATCGTGATCATGATCGTGGTCGTCGTGGTCTGTGCTTTGGGAAGACTCGCCTGAGCGAGGCAACATTGCATCTGTAGCCGATTTCTGCTTCTTGGGCTCAAGTTTTTCGATTGAACCCTTAAGAGATTTCAAATCTTTGCTATCGATCTTAGCTGCATCGTAAATGAGTGCAGAAATTCCGATATCACGAAGCAATTCGAGGTTCACCTGATCAGGTATCTCCGACATTCGCAAAAAGATATGGCGTGAGTACTTCGCCAGTTGTTCTTGAACATCGAGAACTGTACCGACGGTCATTGGAAGAGAAAGATCTGATCCATCGAGAATCAAGAAGTCGAACGGTCCGGACTCTACGGCTTTTGCGCGTTCATCCGAAATATCCGCCTTGAGAACGAATCCTTTACCCGTGTCGTCGTCTCGCAGCGCTGCACCGGGGGCAGACTCGCCTTCGACAACGATGAAATCAGCTCCGGCTTTCACCGCGGCATCGATCTCTTTGTTGGAACCACCAGCTACCGATACTCCCCAGATGTCTGCATCGGCAACAGTTGACTTCTGTGCGGCTCCCTTGGCGTTTGGTGCCAGAATAAATAAATCGGCATCGACACCTTTCGCATCGGCGGGACTATCGACATTTGCCCCCACAAGAAT